>JAJXWJ010000128.1 GCA_021781655.1 Bacillota bacterium
AGTTTAACAAAAACATTCCTGAAGATCTTTCTATATGTGGCGATGTTAAGGAAGTGCTATCTAAATTAATAGAATTAGTAGAAGAAAAAAATGAAGTTAATTGGGTAAACAAAGTATTAGCATCAAAAGAAGCTCATCCACTTAAATATAACCATAAAGGATTAAATCCACAATTTATTTTAAATACATTATATAATTTAACAAAAGGTGAATGTATAATTACTACTGAAGTAGGCCAAAACCAAATTTGGACTGCTCAATTTTATAAGTTCTTGCATCCAAAAACTTTGGTAACTTCAGGTGGTCTTGGTACTATGGGCTTTGGACTAAGTGCTGCCATTGGAGCTCAAATTGCAAATCCTAATAAAAAAGTTATCAATATTGCTGGTGATGGAAGTTTTAAAATGAATTCAATAGAACTTGCTACCATTTCAAAATTTAAGCTTCCTATTATACAGTTAGTTTTGAACAACCATGTATTAGGTATGGTTCATCAATGGCAAGATATGTTTCATAGCGGTAATTTCTCTCATTCGGAACTAGGTCCAGATGTAGATTTCGTAAAGCTTGGGGAAGCCTATGGAATAAAATCTATGAGAATCACTTCAAATGAAGAAGTGGAACGCTGTTTAGATGAAGCTTTAGCTCTAAATGAGCCAGTAGTTATAGATTGTGATATTTGCCCGCATGAAAAAGTATTTCCAATTGTTCCTCCAGGAGCAGCTGTTTCTGAATTAATTGAAGAATAGTGTATTTCCTCCGTCCCCAAAGGGGTCAGGCACTAAAGTGCCTGACCCCTTTTATTTACTTGACAAATATATCACAATATCGTAATATATGAATATACTGATATTGTAAATATACTAAACATGAGGTGCATTATGGATAACGACTACGCAAAATACAACGATGCAGCAGAAATTTTAAAGGTTCTAGCTCATCCAATTAGGCTTTGCATTGTTGCTGGATTATTAAAAAAGGGCTGTTGCAATGTTTCAAACATGCAAGAATGTCTAGAAATACCCCAATCAACTATATCACAACATCTTCAAAAACTTAGAACTGCTGGTATTATAGAAGGAACTAGAAATGGTCTTGAAGTTAACTACAGAGTTTGCAATGAAACTGTTACTGAAATTATTAGTATATTGATTTCTAAAATCAATTAAAGATTATAAGGGAGGAATTATTATGAATAAAAAAGTATTGATTGTTGGTGGCGTTGCTGGTGGAGCTTCTGCTGCTGCTAGATTGAGGAGATTGGATGAAAATGCCGAGATTATAATGTTTGAAAGAGATGAATATATATCCTTTGCAAACTGCGGTCTTCCTTATTATATAGGTGAAACAATTAAAGAAAGAGAAAAACTTTTAGTTCAAACTCCAAAAAGCATGCAAGATAGATTTAATATAGATGTTAGAATTAATAGTGAAGTTATATCGGTTGACCCAGAAAAAAATATTGTTAAAGTAAACAGCAAAGAAAAAGGTCAATATGAAGAAACCTTTGATTATTTAGTTTTATCGCCTGGTGCTAAAGCTATAAAACCTAATATAGATGGCATTGACAGCGACAAAATATATTCATTGAGAAATATACCTGATACAGATAAGTTAAAGGAAATAGTTGATAAAAAGAAAACTAAAAGTGCAGTAGTTATAGGCGGAGGCTTCATTGGCATTGAAATAGCCGAAAATTTAATAGAGAGAGGCCTTGATGTAACCTTAGTAGAAGCAGCCCCTCATATTTTAGCTCCTTTTGATACTGATATGGTATTAACTGCTGAAAAGGAAATGGCTCAAAATGGAGTTGATTTAATACTTAATGATGGTGTAAAAGGATTTAAAGATAACGATTCAAATATTGATACAATTTTATCAAGTGGAAATAAGTTAACATCCGACATTGTTGTTTTAGCTATAGGAGTTGTTCCTGATACAGCCTTTATTAAAAATAGTGGTATTAATCTTGGAATTAAAGGTCATATTTTAGTAAATGATAAGATGCAAACTAATTTTGACAACATTTTTGCTGTAGGTGATGCTATTGAGGTCATCGATTTCATTAATAAAAAACAAACTGCTATACCTCTTGCAGGTCCAGCTAACAAGCAAGGCAGAATAGCTGCTGACAATATATCTGGTTTAGATTCAAAATATAAAGGTTCTTTAGGAACATCTATAATAAAGGTATTTGAATTAACAGCAGCTAGCACAGGAAATAATGAAAGAAACTTAAAAAGATTAGAAATACCATATAGGGCTGTAACTGTACATCCAGTTTCCCACGCTTCTTATTATCCAAAAGCTGAACCTATGTCTCTAAAATTGCTTTTTAACGACGAAGGAGCTATTTTAGGCGCTCAGGCTATAGGCTATGAAGGCGTTGATAAACGTATTGATGTAATAGCTACTACTATTAGACTCGGAGGGACTATTTATGACTTGACAGAATTAGAATTAAGTTATGCTCCTCCTTTCTCATCTGCAAAAGACCCTGTAAATATGGCTGGTTTTGTTGCTGAAAATATTCTTTCCGGACAAGAAGATGTAATAACTGCACAGGATTATTTAAATTACAAAAACGATAATAGTATTCTTTTAGACGTCCGTTCAGAATTAGAATATAATAATGGCCATATCAAAGGTGCAATAAATATTCCAGTTGACAATTTAAGGGGAAGAATTTCTGAGCTGGATAAAAGTAAGGAAATAATCGAATATTGCCAAGTAGGTTTACGTGGTCACGTTGCTTCTAGAATTTTAAGACAAAATGGATTTAAAGTTACAAATATGACCGGAGGTTATAAAAGCTTTAGCGTATTAAATTATGTACCTAAAACTGTAAAACCAATTAGAAATGAAGAAATAACTGAGGAAGTTGCTGCAGATACTATAAAATATGACAGAAGTTTAGATGCATGTGGAATGTGCTGTCCAGGTCCACTAATGCAAGTTAAGGCATGTACTGATGAAATGAAGGACGGAGAAATCTTAAGAGTACTAGCTTCAGACCCAGGCTTTTACGAAGATATAAAATCGTGGTGCACTAGAACTAACAATGAATTGCTTTCTTTAACAAAAGAAAAATGCAATATAACTGCATTTATAAAAAAAAAAGCTGATTTAATACCTCAACCTTCAAATACAGGCGTTCCAATAAATAATAACAAAACACTTGTTGTTTTTAGCGGAGATTTAGATAAAGCAATTGCATCCTTTATTATTGCAAATGGTGCAAGTACTATGGGCAAAAAAGTCACAATGTTTTTTACCTTCTGGGGTTTAAATATTATTAGAAAACCAGAAAAAGTAAATGTAAAAAAAGGTTTCATGGATTCTATGTTTGGAATGATGATGCCTAGGGGAAGCAAAAAGCTTCAGCTATCCAAAATGAATATGATGGGCATGGGAGCAAAAATGATCCGTTCTGTTATGAAAAATAAAAATGTTACTTCTTTAGAAGATCTTATTAAAGCAGCACAAGAAAATGGAATTGAAATTGTTGCCTGCCAGATGTCTATGGATGTAATGGGCATTACCAAAGAAGAACTTATTGACGGCGTAAAAATCGGTGGCGTTGGTTATTATTTAGGTGAAGCTGAAGATTCAAACGTAAATTTATTTATTTAAAAATGAAAGACAGTGGAAAATTTTATAGTCCACTGTCTTTTATTTTGTTGACTAAACAAATAAAATGACATATATTTTTATTATATGCATTACAAAGGAGAATATTATGAAAACAAAATTATATCTTATAAGACATGGAGAAACAGAATGGAACAAACTAGGTAAATTTCAAGGTTGCGTAGATATTGATTTATCACAAGAAGGCATTAAACAAGCTTACTATTTATCTGAAAAATTTGGTTCTAATTTTGATTTTATATATTCAAGTCCATTGAAAAGAGCACTTGAAACTGCTAATATAATCGCTTCAAACAAAGGAATAAGACCTGTGATATTAGAAGATATAAGAGAAATCAATTTTGGAGAATGGGAAGGTTTGACAATTAAGGAGATTGCTAAAAACTATCCTGATGAATTTAGCATATGGCAAAATGATAAATTGATAGCCCCTATTTGTGGTGGTGACTTAAGTTTAAAGAATGCTGTTGAGAGGTCTAAAAATACAATCATTCCACTTATCGAAAAACATAATAATAAAAATATTTTAGTTGTAGCTCACGGCGGAATTATAAAAGCAACGCTAATAGGACTTTTTAACTGGGATATGACAATGTATCATAAAATTAATTTAGGTAACACTTCTGTTTGTCAAATAAACTTTAATTCTAATTTAAAGCCTTCTATTGTTTCTATAAATGATACAAGCCATCTGCCAAGTGACACCGTAGTAACGCAAGTTTAAAAAAATACTTTTTCACTAAAGGCTTTCTGTTATTAGGGAGCCTTTAGTTTTTACTATACTTCTTTCAACATCTCTATTTTATCTAAAAAATTATGCTTAATCATTGTACAATAACTCTCTCCATGTTTACTTTTCAATGTAACTTCTGCAATAACCACATAATGTATTCTTGAAGTATCTAAAGTGTATAATTCCTCTGAAAGCGGTTGACTAATTGATTTATATTTATCTCTACATATTCTTACAACTCATTTTTCCTTTCCTACAATAAAAGTCCTGATAGTAAAATCTATACAAGGTATGCAACCCAGTCCATATGAGTTCCATCATCCCAACTATAACTTATAAAAACTTTTGGATTCTTAACCATACTTCCATCCCCATTTCACCATGTAGTTTTCTGAGTCTATTCGCATTTGCTAGAGCCTTTTCTAAACTTCCAAATTCAACTAGTATATTATATATATTCTCTAAATTCTTTTCATATTTCCCTAGTCCAAATACACCGAAATATTCATTAAGTTTTTCTATATATTGAGACCTATGAATTGCAGATTGAAGATACTCAAAATGAAGTAAGAACCATAATTCTATTGCCTCATTACTCCAAGCCACCCTGTATTCATTCTTTTTAGCCTGTGCAATGGCATTATTAAACTGCTGATCTGTGAAATCATCTTTATCAAATACAACCCATACGTTCCCATAAGGCAGTTCATCTAAACTTTTTGCTCTATCAATCTCTTCTATAGTAAACTTAACTAAATCTTCAGTGTTTCTACCAGTTCCAACAATGTTAATATCAAACTTTCTTCCTTTAACTGTAACCTTATCCTCATATTTTTGATCTATTAATTTTTTAATCCCCTGAAAATAATTTGGTTCTGTTTTTGTACCCTCGCATACTATCAGATACCTATATGGAGCAAGTTTTTTAGATTCCTCTTTTCTCTTCTTCTTATTGCCTTTTCTCTGTTTGAAAAAATCATCTGAACCCATACTCTAATCCACCATAAATTCCTTTAATAATGGTATTGCTCCATACCTACCTAATAAATACTCTTTATTATAAGTGGCATCGTTTCTCACTTTTTTATTATCTTCTAATTTATATTCTGCAAGGGAGTATAAGTTTGAAACCCCACTCTTGTCTTTATCTGTAAACCAAATTTGATCTCGTCTAAAGGTTTCTTTAGTTAAAGTATAGATATCATGGGTACTATAAATTAATTGTGCATTATTTTTATTAATTTCAGGATTATGGAACATATTAATAATATATCTTAAAAGAAGTGGATGTATTTTTGCATCTAATTCATCAATGAATATTGTATCTCCCTCGTTAAGCGTATCCATCAAAAATCCATAAAGTGAAAACATCTTTTGTGTTCCGCTTGACTCTTCAGAAAATGGAATTTCTACAAAGCCATCTTCGTCCACCATCCTATGTTTTGAATAAACCTTATAAGAAGATTCTTCCTGTTCATTAACAGTATCTTTGATTTCTTCAATTCTAATGCCATCAATTCCTGTGTCAATGGCTTTCATGAACCTTTCAAGCCCTTTAATATATGCTTCATCCCTCATATCTTTTATCGGAAGAATTCTTGATACTAACCCCTCAATAACGGTATTTCCAAAATCAACAACATTGGTTTGCAAAAACCACTCTAGTATTCTATTTGCATCCTTTACTTTAGTATTAGAAGTTAGAGATAAAAATAATGTAGCCTCACCAAGTAAATCTACTAGTTTTTCTGCATCTTTAAATGATGAACCGCATGTAATCTTATCATCTGCTCTCTCAAATAAAGTGTCATATTTTTCTTTAAACCTATTATTTCTTCGATATAGATACTCTTCATGTACCTTTTTATTATCTATTGTAAATCCATATTGGTATTCCTTGCCGTCCTGAATGAAGAATACCTCAAACTCTGATTTTGAATTTCTACTCAATTTATCAAATACAAATCTTTTAACTGGAATTCCTTTTCCTTCGTTTTGATTTTTGAAAGAATTTATAACAAATGATCTCATAAAATTAAATGCATCAATAATTCCAGTTTTACCACTGGCATTTGCTCCATATATAGCAGCAACCTTTAATAATTCATTGTTCTTATCTATTTGTACAGCATTATAGTTGTGTTCCTTAATTGATGTAGAAGTCATATCTAAAGTTACTTCATCTCTATAGGATTTAAAATTCTTAAAAGTAAACTGAATTAACAATTTTCTCACCTCTAATGTAATTATACATGACCTTCGTTATAAAATATAGATGTTTATGAGATTTTTCCTCATTTTTAACTCACATTTATTAAAACCATTATTATCGCAAGGTTATTTCGTTATATATCATTATAAGCAGAAAACTCAATGCCAATAAGCATTGAGTTTTCATGATTTATACGACTAAACCTGTAAGCCGAGTTCTGTATTTGACAATCATCTATCTAGGCCTAATGTTACCATTAGACTCAAGCGATACACCCGAAGACGGAACGGGCAATTCCAAAATGTCTTCCTATTCGATCTTGCTCCAGATGGG
>JAJXWJ010000038.1 GCA_021781655.1 Bacillota bacterium
GGAAATATGCTTGAATAAATTTATCTGTATGGTCACCGATGATTTTTGTAGAGTTTTTATTAGCACCAACAGTACCATCTCCACCAAGTCCCCAGAATTTACATTCTACTGTACCTTGAGCAGAAGTTATTGGAGCTGGCTTAACTTCTGGTAAGCTAAGGTTAGTAACGTCATCTGTTATCCCTAAAGTGAAACGAGCCTTTGGAGCATCTTTAAGTAATTCAGTATATACTGCAAATACAGATGAAGGAGGAGTATCTTTTGATCCTAAACCATAACGTCCACCAACTAATGTGATGTCATTAAGTCCAGCTTCACGTAATGTAGTAGCTACATCAAGGTATAATGGATCAGCTAATGCACCTGGTTCTTTTGTACGATCAAGTACAGCGATCTTTTTAGCTGTTTTTGGAATAACTTTAAGAAGACCATTTGCTACCCAAGGACGATATAGACGAACTTTTACTATACCAACTTTTTCGCCTTTTGCTGTTAAGTAATCAATTACTTCTTCAGCTACGTCAACAATAGAACCCATTGCTACGATTACACGATCAGCATCAGGAGCTCCGTAATAATTGAATAAATCATAGTTTGTACCAAGTTTTTCATTTACTTTAGCCATGTATTTTTCAACAACAGCTGGTAAATTGTTGTATGCTGTATTTGATGCTTCACGATGTTGGAAGAATACATCTCCATTTTCATGTGAACCACGCATTGTTGGGTGTTCTGGATTTAAAGCGTGCTCACGGAAAGCTTTAACAGCATCCATATTGCACATTTCTTTAAGATCAGCATAATCCCATTTTTCTATTTTTTGAATTTCGTGTGATGTTCTAAAACCATCGAAGAAATTGATGAATGGAACTTTTCCTTCTAAAGCAGCAAGATGTGCTACTGGGCTTAAGTCCATGATTTCTTGTGGATTTGTTTCAGCAAGCATAGCAAAACCTACTTGACGACAAGCATATACGTCACTATGGTCACCAAAAATGTTTAATGCATGTGATGCAACTGTACGTGCAGATACGTGGAAAACACATGGCAGTTGCTCTCCTGCAATTTTATACATATTTGGAATCATTAGAAGAAGACCTTGTGAAGCTGTAAATGTAGTAGTAAGTGCACCTGCAGCAAGTGAACCGTGAACAGTTCCAGCAGCTCCTGCTTCTGATTGCATTTCTACAACTTTAACCTGATTTCCGAAAATATTTTCTTGACCTGCGGCTGACCACATGTCAACACTATCAGCCATAGGGCTTGATGGTGTGATAGGATAGATACCAGCTACATCTGTATACGCATATGCTACGTGTGCAGCAGCTGTATTTCCATCCATTGATTGTTTAGCTCTTGACATATTTAATTCCTCCTTAAATATAAAAGGTCATAACTGCCCTATTAATCGACATAATTTTATCATTAAATGTATACGATGTAAAGGCATGACCATGTTATTTACCCTTGCTGTCAGAGTACCTTTAGATTATTAATTATCAAGCATTTTTGTTGCACAAAAATGCTTGATAATTATTTAACGACTTAATTATAATACTACTATATTTCTTTTACAATATAAATTTAAAATATTCATTATAATTTTAGTATTTTTAGTCGCTGTAATATAACACATGCATAAAAATAGTACAGTTATTTTTTGATTTTGTCATTCTGTAATATAACACATGCATGAATATAGTACAGTTTTAATCATGTTTATTTTATAGCATCTCCAATTTGCTTTAATAAAAGTTCTTTGCTTATATCATCTAAATTATCAATAGAATCTAGCAATCTAATAATTTTTTCTTTTCTGTTCACTTTGTTTTCTAATGATTCAACCTCAGAAGTTTTCTCCTCATTTATATAAATAACTTGACCTGGCTTCATTATTTCAGAGTTAAATCCTTTTTCCTCAATAAAGCCCTTAAAACCTTCTTGAGCCTCTTTATCCCCGTGTACTAGAAGAATTTGTTTTGGTTTTTCATTAAAGGCTTCAATCCATTGTAGTAATCCTTCTTTATCAGCATGACCAGACAAACCTGGTAAATTATATATGGATGCATTAACTGCAATCTCTTCTCCAAAAAGCTTAACCTTTTTTGTACCATTTAAAATTGCTCTTCCAAGAGTCCCCTCGGCCTGATAACCAACAAAAACGATAGAACATTCTTTTCTCCACAAATTGTGTTTTAAATGATGTCTTATCCTACCTGCGTCACACATTCCGCTTGCAGAAATAATAACTGCTCCACTTTGAATTTTATTGATTTTTGCTGAATCTTCTGGAGAGTGAGTAAATACAAGACCTTCAAACTCCAAAAAATTATTGCCTTTAAAAAATTCTTTTTTTGCTTCATCATCGAAATCATCGATATGATTTTCAAATATTTTAGTAGAATTCATAGCAAGAGGGCTATCAACAAATACTGTAAGTTCTTTAAAAATATGATTTTCAATATACTTATCTAGTTCAAATAAAAGCTCCTGCGCTCTACCTACTGCAAAGGATGGGATTATTACATTTCCACCTTTTTTAAAGGTGTCTTTTATAATATTTGCTAGTGCTTCAAATTGGCTATCTGTCTTTTCATGAAGCCTATCACCATAAGTAGTTTCCATTATTAAATAATCGGCATAATCCAAAATGGTCGGATCTTTTAAAATTGGAACGTTTACATTCCCAACATCTCCAGTAAATACTATTTTAATTTCTTCTTTATCCCCTTCTTTTATAAACAATTCTACAAAAGCTGAGCCTAAAAGATGACCTGCATCTCTAAATCTAACTTTGAAACCATCAAAAAGTTCTGTTGTAGCATTATAAGGTACTGAATTAAATAGATACATAGAAAGTTCCGCAATTTTTGCAGTATACAAAGGTTCTACTGGCTCAAGACCTTGTCTTCTCCTTCTTTTATTTTTCCATTCAATATCAAACTCCTGAATATGACCACTATCTGGAAGCATTACACTGCAAAGCTCTTTTGTTGCATCTGTACAAATAACCTGACCCTTAAAACCTTTTTTGTATAGTAGAGGTATTCTTCCACTATGATCGATATGAGCATGAGATAAAATCACATAATCGATTTCCTTAGGATTAAAGAAAAACTCATCATTCCCTCTCTCTTTCTCATCTTTTCCTTGAAACATCCCACAATCAAGTAATACATTTTTACCATTAACCTTAATAAGATGGCTTGAACCTGTTACACATCCTGCTGCCCCATAAAATTCAATTCTCATACCCTTTCACCTCTTTCAGTTAATAATTGCTTATACTATTTTATCGAATATTTTTTGATAACATTTACAATATTTTTTACCCCATTATCAATTTCACAGTTATTCATAGCATTTATAAATTTATCTTTATTATTTGACATCTCTTTTAGTTTTTGAAGCAGAAGTTCTTTGCTTAAAGCTTCTTCATGGATTACTAAACTGTATCCATTTCTACTAAAAGAATCAGCATTAAGAATTTGATCCCCTCTACTTGATTTTTTTGAGAGTGGAATCAATATATTGGGCTTCTTAAGAGCTAATAATTCAAAAATTGCATTTGCTCCTGCTCTAGAAATAACAACATCTGCAGCATACATTAAATGAGTAAGTTCATCATTTACATATTCAAATTGCTTATAGCCTTCCTTATTTTTTAAATTTTTATCTATATTACCCTTACCGCAAATATGAATAATATTGTATTCTATTAAAATATCATCAATACAAGATCTTATCGTCTCATTTATTGTAACAGATCCAAGACTACCGCCAATTATCAAAAGTATTGGTTTGTCATTTGAAAAACCGCATATTTTCAACCCTTTTGCTTTATTTCCTTTAAATAAAGCTTCTCTTATAGGCGTTCCCGTCAAAACTCCTTTATCTTTTTTAATCTTTTTAAGGGATTCAGGAAAGGTTACGCACACTTTATTGCAAAATGGCATAGATATTTTATTTGCCAGACCTGGAGAATAGTCAGACTCATGTGTAATTACTGGAACTTTGCACAATTTTGCTGCTATAACCACTGGCACAGAAACAAATCCACCTTTAGAAAATACTATATTAGGTTTTTCTACTTTAATTATTTTTTTCGCTTCAAAAATCCCTTTAATAACATTAAACGGATCCGTAAAATTTTTTATATCAAAATATCTTCTAAGCTTTCCACTAGAAATCCCAAAATACTTTATTTTTTCACTTTCTATTATCCCCTTCTCTATTCCATCTTTAGAACCAATATACCTTATATCATAGCCTGATTTTTTTAAGCTAGGAACTAAGGCTAAATTAGGTGTGACATGTCCTGCTGAACCTCCGCCAGTCATAATGATTTTAAACTTTGACAAATTAATAACCCCCCAAAATACTTTTGAAGTAAATTTTAAACATAAAATAAACTTTTATTTTATGTTCTTCTTAAATATAAGATACCATAAATAGAACTATATTTCTATAGTATACCTTTTCTTAAAAACTTATCTGTTTTTTTATTTGAATAATGATATAATTTTATTATTAAATGAAAGGAATCAAAATATATTATGATAAAAAATAACAAATTAAAAGCAGTAATTTTTGATCTTGATGGAGTAATTATAGACAGTGAACCTATACATCATAAAGTATTAAACGAAATCTTAAAAGATTATAATGTTGTAATTGAAGATGAAGAATACAATACCTTTATTGGTACTTCAAACGCTTCTTTGTGGAAGAAAATAATAGACAAGTATAATTTGAAGCTAGAAGTGGAAGATATGTGCCTTCTCACGTTAAAAAATAATTTTGAATATTTGAAAAATAATGAAGTACTGCCTATAAAAGGCGTTACTGCCCTACTGGAGCAGTTAAAAAGCAATAATATTTTAATAGGACTAGCTTCATCTTCGCCATTAGACAGCATTGAGCTTATTTTATCCATTTTTAATATAAGAACATATTTTAAAATTGTAGTTAGCGGCGAAAGTGTGTCAAAAAGCAAACCGTCTCCCGAAATATTTTTAAAGACAGCCAAACTTTTAGGCGTTGAGCCAAAAAACTGTGTTGTAATCGAAGATTCTAAAAATGGAGTTACCGCTGCAAAGAGTGCTACTATGAAATGTATCGGCTTTAAAAATAAAAATTCTGGTGATCAGGATATTTCTAAAGCAGACAAAATAATTACTTGCATGACAGATGCAACCTTGGAGTTATGTATCGATATTTTTGAGTAAAATAAACAGATTAAAATGAAGTTTGTTTTGTAGAAAATAGAAAGAATATGCGCACTTTTGGGGTTTGGGCGTGCCCATGTGATTCTTGAACAAACATTTTGCAGTCTTAAAATCTGAAATGATAAAAAGTGAAACGCATAGGGTTTTAATTGACAGTTGTACATTGTCAATTAAAACCCTATGCGTTATAATTTCTAAGGATTTTTATAGAGGAAACTTGCGTCGCCTTCTTAAAATATTATGTGTCTCGCTAGATTTCGCAATATTCCGACAATTATATATGTGTCAAATATTTTTCTTTCTGATGATTTAATTCGGAATCATCACAAACAAAAAACTCGCACTTTGGAACATCAATAACCAACCTATTTATACAATCTTTATTATAAAACGCTGTAGCTATAATAATATATTTAGGTATGTATTTTTCTACAACTTTTTTTAATAACAAAGACATAATGTTACTTTCATCGATGACTGACTTAGCAATGATAACAGTATCAATTCTTTCGCCTCTACCTATTCCAGGTAAAAAAAGCGATTTAGTTATTTCTCTGCCATCTACATAGTCAAAATCAATATACCCTCTTTTGCAATTTGGGAAAAGATTAGATACTCCTTTAGCAAAATAATCATAATCTTCTTTACTACTGATAATAAGACTGGGCTTATCAAGAACTGTTAATCCATGAAACATACAATCTTCACATGTTACCAAATCTGCATTTTTCACAAACTCATGTCCAATAATTTCTTTTGCAATATATTCACCTATGAAAAGCAGAGACTGATGAACTTCATCTATTGCTGTCTCAGTATTTTGAATTTTTGTCTGAAGCATTGTCACAAAAGGACTCTCAATTTTATACAAGAATATCACCCCTTATTTCAACTAATCATTTTCATCATAATTATATTTTACACAAAATAATTTAAAAATACTAGCTTTTTGAGAAAAAAAATATACAAAATATGAAAAAAAATAAGCATTACCCATTGAAGGATAATACTTACATATTTCTTACATAACATTATAATATAATTAAAACTTTATGTGACAATATCCATTTGGATTTTTCTTCAAATATTTTTGGTGATATTGTTCAGCATCATAAAAACATCTTAAAGGCTCTATTTCAGTAACAATCTCTTTAACATATTTCTTTTGCTCCATAGCCTTACTTTCATTAATGATATCCAAATCTGAGTCTTCTTTATAAAATATACCTGTTCTATACTGAGTACCAACATCATTGCCTTGTCTATTTAAAATTGTTGGATCGATAATTGCCCAATATCTATTTAACATGCTTTTTAAGCTAACTACTTTTTCATCGAATTTAATATAAATTGCTTCAGCGTGTCCTGTTGTATTAGAACAAACTTCCTCATAGGTTGGATTTTCAGTATTTCCATTTGCATATCCAACCTTTGTTTCCTCTACTCCTTCTATCCTGCTGAAATACTCCTCTACTCCCCAAAAACATCCTCCTGCTAATACTATCTCTTTCATACTCTTTCTCCTTTCAAGCTTCAGTTTACTTCAATAGTAAAATATAACTTAGTATGCTACTTAAAACCTTTATTATTTACTATTATACTTTATTTTATTTTCATTTTAAACAATCATAAGGCAACAATATTCTTGACAGCTGTAACAATCAATAATATAGTCAATATTATAATAAAATTTAAGAGGTGGAACATGATAAAACTTGAAAATAAACATATTATTATTGAAGTAAATGAAGCTGGTGCTGAATTGAACAAGCTTTATTCAAAAAAATATAATCTTGATTTCTTATGGTGTGGAGATTCAAAATATTGGGGAAGGAAGTCTCCTGTGCTATTTCCTATAGTAGGAAGGCTAAAAGACAACGAAACTTATATTGAAAATGAAATATTTAAAATGGGGCAGCATGGCTTTGCGCGAGACAGCATTTTTAAATTAATTGATACTACAAATAGTAGCGTAACTTTTTCTTTAGCTTCAAAAGAAAGCTCAATGGAAAATTTTCCATTCTCATATAGATTAAATATTACATACGAATTAACAGACAATAACTTAGCTGTAACCTGGAATGTAATTAACACTGATGATAAACCAATATATTTTTCCATAGGTGCTCATCCTGCTTTTAATGTTCCTTTTTTTAAGGAAGATAAATTAGAAGATTATTATTTAACATACAAAACTAAAGAAAAAATAAATCATTATATTTTTGAACCACCTTATATAAAAGAATCTAAAGTTTTAGAAAATTTGCCTGAAGCTACACTTAAACCAACTTTATTTAAAAATGATGCTTTAGTATATAGTGGTGTAGACAATGTTACAATAAATTCTAAAAAAAGTACTGCCGCTATTTCTCTTTCTTTTAAAGATTTTCCTTTTGTAGGAATATGGTCGCCTTACTATAAAAAAACTGACAGTATAGCTCCATTTCTTTGCATTGAACCGTGGTACGGAATAGCGGATTTCGTTAACGGGAATAAAAAATACAAAGATAAATTAGGAATAAATAAGCTAGAAATCGGTGGTGATTTTTCAGCAACGTATACTATAAGCTTATTATAATTATTTAGGACAATCTATCACAAAATATAATTACCTCCATAATATATATCAAAGATTGTATCGTGATATAAAATAATATTAGGAGGTAATTTTTATGAGTTTTTCAGCTTTAATAGTAACGGCAATAAGCGTATTTTTATTAGCTTTAACCTTAAGCGCAGATGATTTTTCAGTTGGCGTGGCTTATGGTCTTTTCAAAATCAAAATACCACTAAAAATATTATTAATAACAATTTTGGGCTCAGCAATTTCTACTTGGGGTGTTATGTTTATCAGTAACTTCATTTTTAGTGCGATGCCGAATTATGTATCATCATTGATAAGCACAATAATCCTGGGCGTAATAGGTTTAAAAATGATTTATTCTGGGTGGAAAGAAGAACTTACCAGCTCCAATATCGTCATAAATCATCCCTTATCCTCTTGTGATTCAAAATCAATAAGTATATTAGAAACTTTTTTAATTGGACTAGGACTTGGTGTAGATGATTTTGCACAGGCAATCGGACTCACTGGTGCAGGTTTTCCAATAATTATGACAGTAATATTATTGGAGTTATCTGAACTTTTAGCAATTTTATGTGGTAATTATCTAGCTTTTAAGGGTTTCTCAAAAAAAGTTAATGGACGTTTACAAATAATTCCAGGTATTATTTTACTAATAATCGCGCTATATCAAGTTATTTCATGAAATAATCGTAAATTATCCTTAATCAAATTATGTTTCACAAAAATTAATAATGACAATATACTATAGTGAAATATTTAAAAGCAAATTATTTAAATATTGATATATAGTAACCAAATCATAATTTGAAAGGAGTAATTCAAATGAATAAACATGATAAACAAAATAAGGATACACAATTAGTAATTACTAATGTTCTTGATTCAATAGATATTAGAGATCCTAAAACTACTAATGGCTCCCACAGCTTACGTCATTCCAGCGAACACCACCATACAAGCAATTCACATAAACAATGTTGTATATGCGATTTGTGCGATACTATTAAAGCTGACCCTACTGATATAGAGAGAAATGGCGGAAGGTTAATTTCCGTTAAAATAACCGTTACAAACGTATGCTACGATAAGCAAATATATGTTGCTTGCATAATCTACGATAGATGTGATAGGATAGTTGCCTTCAAAGGCTTTAAAGCAAAACTATGCAATGAAAGCGAAGCTATAAAGAAGGAATGCGGAACAATAGAGAGAAAATTATTATTTGTACTTCCTGATGATGAAATATTCGATCCAAAAGAATTAGAAGTTAAAACCTTGGCAAATTATATTTACCCTTGTGAGTGAAATTTTGTATAGAAGCTGTTGAATAATATTTTTCAACAGCCCCATTTACATTTGCCACAGCTTAAACATCTACAATTGCAGCCATTCTTAGTATAATCTCCTCCGCTTATATTTATAGCTTTACCTTCAATTATCGCTGTGGCAATTTTTTTTCTTGCACTATCAATAATATTTTGAAAAGTTTGCCTTGATATTTGCATCCTTTCTGCACATTCTTCTTGATTCAAATCTTCTATATCTTTAAGCCTCATTGCTTCAATTTCTTCAACCTTAATATTAATATCTTCAATTTCGCATTTTTTTCTATCAGCTGGAATAAAATAAGTATATTGCGGTAAATTCTCCACTCTTCTACATTTAATCGGTCTTGGCATATATATTCCCCCAAAAAATTTTTATATAAAAATAACTATTATGTTATACAAAAGAAAGATAATATCATTCTTCTAATATCATAATAGTTATTTTAGATAAAAACAACAAATTATTTAATGCTCACAATGATGCTGGCATATTTCATTTTTATCTTCAAGTGTACCTTCTAAAAACTTTTCCACAACAGCTTTATATTCTCCGGTAGCACCTTTAACCACCTTTAAGCCATATTGCTTTAAGCCAGAAATTGCTCCTGCTCCGATGCCACCAGTAATAACCTGTGTTACACCTTTTTTAACAAGCATATCAGCTAAACCTTCGTGTTGATGTGCCAATTGTACTGTAGATACTTCTTCTGATTCTTTAATTTTATTATCTTCCACTGTTACAATTACAAAGGATTTACTAGTACCAAAGTGCGGATTTACCATTTCTCCTATGTTGGGCAATGCAATTTTCATATAATCTCCTCCTATATTATTGTCATATGCTAATTAAATAATATCACCTATAGGAGTTATTGTCAAATGCCAATATCTTTTATATGCTTATTCAACCTTACCTAAAATAAAACTAATCATTAATATGATAAATACTAAAGAAGTAATCTTTACATATAAATAATCTTTTTCTTTTACAAAAACAATTATGGAAACACCAACTCTAAATACTGGAGTTGCAATAAGTACCAAAAGTCCTGTTAGTATTATTCCATAAGGTTTTAACTGCACTAACCCTCTAAAAATATTTATAGGGTTTGTTGGGTATGTGCTTCCAGGATACCCACTTTTACCTGTAACTAAAAACATCATAAAACCAATGAAAATAATAATTGCACTCAATACAACACCAAACATCAAAAATTTACTAATAACAATTTCTACTTCATCTATATTACTTTTTTCCATCATTTAACACCAAACCCTTTCACTATCATTTCAATAGAAACGTAAGCTAGAACAGGTATAAATAACATTCTTATAGTTTTGCTTTTTAAATTTTGCATAATCCTTGTTCCTATAGTCGCTCCAAACAAAACACCAAGTGCAACTGGTGCTGATATTTTAGGGTCTATATCTCCTCTTAAAAGATACACACCAGCACTTGCTGCAGCAGTAACACCAATCATAAAATTACTAGTGGCACTAGAAACCTTTAGTGGCATTTTCATAAACAAATCCATTGCCATAACCTTAAATATTCCACTTCCTATTCCAAGGAGTCCAGAAACTACTCCTGCAACGTACATCATTCCAAAGCCACCATAAACACCGTCAACATTGTATGCAACCTCTCTGCCTAAAACTTTGTCGTAATATTCGCTATTTAATTTTAACTTTTTAGCTATAGGGTGAAGCTTTACATCAACCGGAAGTTCACCCTTTGCTTTTTTAATCATAGCAAGTGCAGAATATAATAATAAAATTCCAAAAATAAAGTAAAGATATTTTGGGCTCAAAATCCCACTAAGAAAGGCACCGGTTATTGCACCTGTGGTCGTTGCAATTTCTAAAAACATACCTATTCTAACATTTGTTATTTTGTCTTTAATATATGCAATGGCCGCCCCACTAGAAGTTGCAATTACAGATACTATACTTGCTCCAATTGCATATCTTATGTCTATTCCAAAAAATAATGTTAATACTGGAGTTATTATTATTCCTCCACCTAAGCCTAAAATTGAACCTAATAATCCTGCTAATATTGATATTACAAATATTTTAATCGCTATTGCTGTTATCATGACTCAAATCTACCTCCTTTGCTTATTTAATTATATTATAACTACTTTTAACCATTTTGGCAATAAGTTTTATAATAATTTGTATAAAGTTATTTTACAATAATTTATTTTTTTTATTACAAAAAACATAAAATAAAAGCTATGAATTAAACTCACAGCTTTTATTTTATGTTTTTATCTTTCTAATGGCTTAATATAAGAACCTGTACCACCTGCTACATTAATAACCTTATAACCAGCTTCTGATAAGTCATTGCAGGTTCTTAAACTTCTTGCACCAGATTGACATATTATATGATATTCCTTATCTTTATTAAGATATTGCTCTGGATTTGATAAAATTACACCCATAGGAATATTTTTAGCTGTTGGCACATGTCCACTGTCAAATTCATATACTTCTCTCACATCAATTAAATCTACCTTACCTATCTTATCATATAAATCGTGCACATTTATAGTTTCAAAACTATTATTTTCAAAGAATGAAAACATACAAATTCCTCCTCATGTATATCATAATATTAGTATTTTCTTATATACTAATATTATTGCATTTTTATTGTTTTGTCAATAATATTTTTTAACCTTCCAGCACTAATTTTCTATTTACAATTCGCAGTAATTTTCTTTCAAGGACATAATTATATTTCGAATTCTATCATCATGTATGGAATAAGTAATCGAAAGTCCATTTTTATTCGAACTCAAAATTTTATGAGCCTTTAATATAGCTAAATGTTGTGATAAAGCGGATTGAGTAAGTTTATCCATCCTTTGATGAAGTTCGCTAACTGTCATTGAAGATTCCATAAGATTACAAACTATAAGCA
This sequence comes from Bacillota bacterium, assembly GCA_021781655.1. GTDB lineage: Bacteria > Bacillota > Clostridia > Clostridiales > Clostridiaceae > JAJXWJ01. The sequence continues at coordinate 12,076 of JAJXWJ010000038.1, forward strand.
ATCTGTTTTCATTGGCTAATACTTTTAATAATTCCGCTATATTTTTTGCATTTTCTATCACAAAACCACTCCCAATAATCATTTTCTTATCACTATATTACAAGTTTATTATATACTAATATATTAACTTATACTTTTATAATTTGTCAAACTACTTTCAAAAACTATTACCGCTGCTCCAACTGCTATAGATTTGTTAAAGAAATATCCTCCTCTCTCAAAAACCACATTATTGTTTTTGATTCCACACTTATCCATTGCAACCTTTATGCTTTCTTCAAAAAACAATTTGCTGTCTTTAACTAGTGGACCACTTAAAATTATTAGTTGTGGATTTAATAATCTTATGTAATTTGCAAGCCCAATTCCAAAATGTTTTGCAGCTGTCAATAAAATATTTATTGCAGTTTCATTACCACTTTCGGAAAGCTTAATAATATAATTATAGTCTACTTTGTTTAAATCTACATTTTCAATACTGGCTATAAACTTATCTCTTATCTTTTCAATGGATGCATAAGCTTCAACACAGCCCAGATTTCCACAAAAGCAAGGCTCCCCATCTGTATCTACAATCATATGGGCTAAAGCATCCTCCGAATTATTTATAGTTCTAATAAGAACTCCTTTAGAAATTACACCTGTTCTTATTCCTACACCGCAGTTTATATAAGCTAAATTTTCTTTATCTTTTCCAAGTCCAAAAAAATATTCACCAATTACAGCAGCATTAGAACCATTTTCAACGTAAATTGGTATTTCAAATTGTTTATTAAGTGCAATTTGAAGCTCGTCAATTTGGATGCCTTCATAAATTCCTATTCCAATTCCTATTAGCATATCTTTATTTATTTTAAGATTATCACAAAGTTCACTTATTGTTTTTGTTATCGTATCTTTATAATTAGTTAAATCGTATATTATTTTTTCTCCAATTATTTTTGCTTTTAAATCAATTATAACAATTTGAATATACATTCTTGAAATATCTACTCCTACACTATAAAGTCCGTATGGATTTATATCAAATAATACAGGTTTTCTACCTCCAGTAGATTCTCCAATGGCTTTTTCTAATATTAGGGTTCTATCTAAAAGCAATTGAATATCTCTATTTAATGTAGTTAATTTCATTTTAGTTCTATCTATCAATTCATTTTTTGTTATCGGACCATGCTTTTGTATTATATCAAAAATTAGCTTACACCTTTCATTTAATGAATTTAATTTCTCGTACGCATTCATATCTCAAAGCTCCTAAAATTATAATATTGATTTATCTAGCTATAAGTATAATACTAACTTAAAAGCTACACAACTAAAAAATAAAAAGCTATGGAAGCTTACAATATAAGTCATTCCATAGCTTTAATTTAAATATTAGTGTGCATACAGTTAATTAAAAATTAGACTATTAAATTTATCTAAATCTATATTACCTGTTACACCGCTTACAGATCCAGTATCAGTATACTGCCAGCTCACACTAGGATATTGAGGAGGCTGTGCTCCATAACTTGCTATCCAAGTAGGAACATTGAAATTGCTGTCTGCAAGATAATCATTATAGAAATTTAAACCTGAGTAAATACCTATCTTATATCCTCTTGCTTGAACATAGTTTATAAACTCTCTAGTGAATGAAGCAGCTTGCTGCTTATTCCAATCACCTTCATTTTCAATGTCTAACCAAAGTACAGTATCTGAGTGTAATCCACTTATAGCATTTAAAAAGTGTTGTGCTTGTCCATCTGGATTATTATCATTATCTGCATAATGATAGAAACCAACTAAGAAACCATTACTTGCCAAATTAGTTGCTCTATAATTTAGTAAGCTATCAACATAGGTTTCACCTTGAGTTGCTTTTTGAATTACAACTTGTACACCAGATGCTTTAAACTGCTGATAATTTGATATATTATCTCCTTCATAAACATCTGCGCCTTGATATATTGATAAATTACCAACAACTATTAACAAACTTTGACTTACAGATAATCCTGAATTTCCAACAGCTGTTACAGTTAATCTATGTGCTCCAGCTGATAAACCTGAAACATTTAAACTGTAGTTAAATCCGCTATTAGATATATTGTATGCAGGGAATACATTTTGAACATCAGGTCTTGCTATACCTAAAGTAGCTTGTCCAACATTTTGACCATCTACAAGTACATCAACTTCTTTCATTCCCTTTACATCTAACGCCCATCCAGCTACAGAAATTGTACCATTTACATTTTGTAAATCTGTAGGTGTATCGATGTTCATCATATCTGCTGGTCTATTGATAGTTCTGCTTTGTGAAGTAACTGTTCCATCATTTCCAATAGCATTAACTGTTATTGTATGAGCTCCTCCAGAAAGGCTTGATAAATCTAAATTATAGTTGTATCCGCTAGATGAATTGTTGTAGGCTGGGAATACATTAGCAACATCTGGTCTTGCTATACCAATTGTTGCAGTTCCAACTTTATTTCCATCTACAAGTACATCAACTTCTTTTGTACCAGTAACATTTAATGCCCATCCTGCAACTGTAACAGAATTTCCTACATTTTGATTATTGCTTGGATAATCAATACACATAATATTACTTGGTCTATTAATAGTTCTACTTTGAGATGTTACTGAACCATCATTTCCAATAGCATTAACTGTTATTGTATGGGTTCCACCACTTAAATTTGATGTATCTACTGTGTAGTTGTAACCGCTAGATGAATTGTTGTATACAGAGAAAACTCTAGCCACATCTGGTCTTGCTATACCAATTGTTGCAGTTCCAACCTTTTGGTTATCCACAAGCACATCAACTTCTTTTATTCCAGCAACATTTAATGCCCATCCTGCTACTGTAACAGAATTTCCTGCATTTTGATTATTGCTTGGATAGTCAACACACATAATATTATCTGGTCTTGTTACTGTGGTGCTTTGAGTATTTGTTGTACCATCATTTCCGATAACCTGAATGGTTATTGTATGAGTTCCTCCACCTATAAGAGAAGTGCTCAAGTTATAATGGTAACCGCTATTACTATCATTATAGTTTGGAAAAACTCTTTGTACATCTGGTCTTGAATCTCCTATTGTAGCTGTTCCAACCTGATTATTATCTACTAAAACATTAATTTGTTTAACTCCAGAAGAATTTAATGCCCACCCAACTACTGGTATAGTTGGACTATTTCCATTAATTATGCCTCTTGGAGTATCTATGCATGACATAGCTGGCAAACCCTTTTGAAATTGTACTGATTTAGTATCTGTATCTCCATTTGCAGCTGTATATGTTATAGTAAGAGTATGCTTTGCATTTGATAATGCTCCAATATTTAGTGTTGTTGAGTAACCACTAGTCCCACTATTACTGTAATTTGGAAATACTTTCGCAACATCTGGTCTTGGCTGATTTATAGTTGCAGCGGTTGATGCACCACCATCAATACTAACATTTACGCTAGTAATTGCAGATGAATCCATTGCCCATCCTGATACATTCAAGCTTTGTCCGTATACAACATTTGATTGTGGAAAATCAATACAATCGATCAATCCAGCAATATTTATTTGTCTAGTTAAAGTTATATTGCTTCCATCATTACCAGTACAAACTAATGTAATAGTATGACTTCCACTTTTAAGTCCATTTGTATCTAAAGAGTAGCTGTATCCGCTAGTATCAGCACCTGCATAACCTTGATATACATTTTGTACATCTGGCCTTGCTATTCCTAACTGTGCTTGTCCTTTTAAATTTCCGTCAACATAAACATTTACTGACTTCATTCCTGAAGGATTTACTGCCCATCCTTGCACCGAAATTGGACTATTATAATAAGTTGCTCCATTTGGAACAGTATCTATAACTCCCATTGGTACTTCACTATAAGTGGAAAAATTTCTATTTAAATAAACTGTATTCCCACTATTATCAATTGTTTCAACTGTAAGCTGATGATTACCAGAAGACAATGCTGAAACATCAAGGGAGTATGAATATCCACTGTTTGTTGCATTTGAATAACTAGTATATACATGAGCTACATCTGGTCTAGCCTCACCTATAGTTGCATTTCCAACCACCTTGTTATCTACTAGTATTTCAACTTGTTTGACACCTGCATCACTTAACGCCCATCCTGCAACATTGAGTTTTGCTTGTGAAATTGCGGTACTGTAATTTACAGTTGGTGTATCTATACACTCAATTGTAGGATTTGCAGCATGAGCAATAACACCTTGAGCTAATAAAGCATCCCCCATAGTAAACAGTAGTGTTATTGCAATAATCTTAATCTTCTTATTAATCATTTAACTACCTACCTTAAAAATTATTTACACCATAACATTTCTTCCATTATATACTACCATTGTCTTCCAGGATCTCCTGCCATTGAATTAACAGTTCCTGCTGGATATAATATTGAATAGTGTAACAATGCTGGATTTGTAGCACCTACATTAAATACAAACAAGATTTTAAATTCATCTGATATTTTGTATCCTATAATGTTCTGACCATCTGAGGTTACATTATATTGTGGTGTACCAAATTTGCTTTCTACATCTGAAAGCTTTAAAGCACTTAGAGAGGTATCTGTAGATCTAACTTCAAAAACTTGATCTCCCTTATTTGCTCCCAAAACTATATTATGTTTTGAATAAGTATAATACATACCTTTTGCAGCAGTTATCCAACTAGAACTATCAGCATTTCCCCATTGTGCTTTAACATCAGACATAGTTGTTTCTTTAGCTGCAAAATCACAATTGATAACCTTACCACTATTTGCAGCATCTGAAATGCTATCTAGTAGCTTTTGAGAAGCACTGCTAATTGTAGAGGTTCCACTTGTGGAATTAGAAGCACTATTAACTGCAGTGCTATTGGTAGTATTACTTGAGCTATTAGTTGTATTGCCTGTACTATTAGATGTATTATTAGCAGAATTTGCAACATTATTTGAATTAGATGTACTACTTGAATTGCATCCATACATACTTAATGAGGCAATTATAATAAATGAACTAATAATTATTTTTTTCCCTGACAAAATTTTCATAAAATCACCTTCTTTCTTTGTCAAAAGTAGCAGCAAACAAATAGGCCAAATTTTTAGTCCATCCATTTACTATTTTAACACATAAAAACCTTTAATTACATAAATTCTGAATTTTTTATCAACTTTCTTTCAAAATACTCAGATATAAAAACTCTTTCATAATTTTTATCGTCAATTTTTATAAATTATAAAGGGGTAAATGCAAAATTATGTTTGTTTTTTTAACTTTCTATTAAGAAATATTAAATTAATCATTAAATCCACATAAATCAAACAAAAAATTTATAATAACTTTTTAATAAAGACTTGTCGCATTAGTGACAGCTCATATATCTTCCTATTTTATTTTAATTTTTATTGGAGTAATATTTGTATATGGAGCTCCTGGTAAATAATTAAGCTGACTTATTACTAAATATAGATTTTTAGGTTTTGTATAGTAACAACTATTTATTCCATCAAACTTTTCATAATCATCTATATAAGTTATTTTACTAATTTCCTTAAGTTGATCTGTAGCCGTATTTATAAGTATTCTTATTAACCACGTGGTGAATAATTTTGGTTCTTTAAGTTTATTAATGTTTAAATAAGCTTTAAATACTGTAGAACTTACTATGTCTAAAGCATCTTGTTCATTTTTCACATACAGATATGATATTCTATAAAGTTTTTCTTTGTTAAAATCAATTAATTTTCCAAAAGATAAATCATCTCCTTTAATAGCCTTTTTTATTTATAATTAACCAAAGCCTCAAATATTTCTTTACAATTATTTTTGTATGCCAAAAGGCTATGAATTTTCCAGTATGGATAGATTAAAACCATTAGTAAAACCAGCATCTATGTTAGGGTCAAGCGTATTTACATTCCAGTATGGATAGATTAAAACTGTTCCAATGCCTACAAGATTGCCAGAGTTTTTTAAATTTACATTCCAGTATGGATAGATTAAAACCATAACAGTTTCAACAACAGTTCCAAATCCTACGATAATTTACATTCCAGTATGGATAGATTAAAACTATAGGCAATATTTACGATAATCCAGAGTTATTAGGATTTACATTCCAGTATGGATAGATTAAAACTTGATTTATGTCTATTTTTTTTATACACTATTCAAAAATTTACATTCCAGTATGGATAGATTAAAACATCCATTTTCCATGCGTTTGCACCTTGGTTAATGTTATTTACATTCCAGTATGGATAGATTAAAACTTATCTCCTAACTGCGAAATAATCTGAGCAGTCATTATTTACATTCCAGTATGGATAGATTAAAACTCTTGCTCTATCTTTAAATTATTCTGTAGTTCTCTAATTTACATTCCAGTATGGATAGATTAAAACTATCATCAAACAACTTTTCTTCTTCTTTTTCTTCGTTATTTACATTCCAGTATGGATAGATTAAAACTACAATATAAGAAAAATACATAATTATGATTAATAAATTTACATTCCAGTATGGATAGATTAAAACCACTTCATCATCTAACATATAACTTCTTATTCCAGTATTTACATTCCAGTATGGATAGATTAAAACGTAAATTTCTATCTCTAAAAACAGCTGTGCAAGTTGTATTTACATTCCAGTATGGATAGATTAAAACTCAAAACCTTTATTAAAATTAGGTTCAAGGGGTTTAGATTTACATTCCAGTATGGATAGATTAAAACAATTGCTAAACAGGGAAAATCATAATAACAGACAAATTTACATTCCAGTATGGATAGATTAAAACTTGATTTTGGTTTGTCAACCCTGTTGAATTTTCTTTTATTTACATTCCAGTATGGATAGATTAAAACAACTTGATGAAAGAATTAAACATCATAGGGAACTACATTTACATTCCAGTATGGATAGATTAAAACTATACGATATGTGGAATAACATGTTTAATAATTCTATATTTACATTCCAGTATGGATAGATTAAAACTGATTTTGCGATACGAAGAAGAGTTAAGAAAATTAGATTTACATTCCAGTATGGATAGATTAAAACGAATTGGAGGTTATATTTTTATGATTGAAATTGTTAATTTACATTCCAGTATGGATAGATTAAAACAATAATAGTATGTTGTAATAAATTTAAAAACTCTTAAATTTACATTCCAGTATGGATAGATTAAAACCAGCGACACCGCACAATACCTAGTTAATCGTGTATTATTTACATTCCAGTATGGATAGATTAAAACCAAATTCTTTAAGTTTTACATCTCTTGGGTCTGCTTCATTTACATTCCAGTATGGATAGATTAAAACAAGCAGCGAGCTTGCCTAGAACTAATCTATTCCCTATTTACATTCCAGTATGGATAGATTAAAACCCTTGCTGTATTTTTCTACGCTGTATTTTTCTACAATATTTACATTCCAGTATGGATAGATTAAAACATAATCTTCTTCTTTGAAATATAATATAGCTTTATCATTTACATTCCAGTATGGATAGATTAAAACGATATTTATTTAGGAGCAGATAGTCAAGATTATCAGATTTACATTCCAGTATGGATAGATTAAAACCATTGAAACATATACATTTTCAGAAGCTTTAGAATTATTTACATTCCAGTATGGATAGATTAAAACCATTCCAAGTTCTGTAAACACACTCATAGCACTTCATTTACATTCCAGTATGGATAGATTAAAACTAGCAGTTATTTTTCTAGTAAATGATTTTTATGTAATTTACATTCCAGTATGGATAGATTAAAACTTATGTAAATGATAGCTCTCTAAAAATTTATTTAAAATTTACATTCCAGTATGGATAGATTAAAACTACAAATACAGGCTACCGTTCAGCAGCTACAAATACATTTACATTCCAGTATGGATAGATTAAAACTATGGTATAATAAGTACATAAGATAAGTTAAAGAAATTTACATTCCAGTATGGATAGATTAAAACAGACCAATCATTTAAATACCTATTGATGGGCGTTGCCACCATAGCTTTTGTCGATGTCTTTTTATTTTATATATTATTGTAATAATATTATTATAATTTTAAGACTTATCAATGTAAACCCTTAACCTGCAAGGTTTTGTCGTACTCTCATTGTTTTCACACTATGTCACATCGACAGCACATTAGTATTAAAAAAAGTTAGATAATGCATCATCCTTTTTACCCCAAAATTCTTTATCAAGCCATCTTTCGTTTCTACTTTTAAATATTATCACAGAATCTAAATCTTTTCTAATAAATTTATTTAATTCCATATTTAATTTTACTATTTGACTTTCTGTTATCTCACCTTCAAATACAGAATTTTGAATATGCGTTAAATATTTTTTGCAAATTTTAAATACCTTTCCTAATGCCCTTTGTCCATTTTCATCTCCACTTATATCATACACCAAAACAACATACATATCAGAATTCTCCTTCTACCACCATATTTTAAAACCTTCATACTCCTTTTCAGCCATTAAATGTTTTATTAATTTATAACACTCTAGCCTTATTAAATGTTGGTATGTCACATCTTTTGATAACTCTTTATGATAAATTGTTGTTTTTAACATTTCATCAAACTTCATTGATATTGTTCTAGATGCATCTTTAGTTAAATGAAGATAATTTAATTCTTTTGTAAAACAGCTAGGTGTTATTTGATTTCTATTTAACAATGAAAAAATTAACCTATCTCCCAAAATTGGTTTAAATACTTCAGCTAAATCTAAACTTAATGAAAATCTCCTTAATCCAGGTTCATGTAAATAACTGATGGTAGGGTTAATTTGAGTTCTATATATTTCTCCAAGTACTCTCGTATACACTAGTCCGTTAACAAATGAAATCATAGTATTAATCATATTGTCGGGAGGATTTTTTACTCTCTTTTCAAAATCTATTTTTTGATCAACAATGATATTCCACGCTGAATAATATTGTTTTCTAATATTACCTTCCACGCCCATTAGTTCATTAATACTCTCTGTTTTTAAAATCTTTTTTCTAAGAGATTCAATTTCTATCATTGCTTTTTCAACATCTTTACCTCTACCGTTATAGTATCTTAGATTTCGATAAATATTAGCAGCTGCAGCGTCTATAAACTTTTGTGCTAAACAAATTCTTTTTTGTTGATCTTCGTAATGTCTAACTTGTCTTACTAGCAAATTGCCTGCAAGTAAAGCCTCCTTTGGGTAAAAGCTGCCCGTGTAAAAACTATAATAATTAAAAAAATGTATAGGTATTTGATATTTTGATGCAAAATTTATAAACTTTGTATTAAATGTCATTTCGGACATGATATATAAATCTTCAACTTGCTCTATAGGAATATCTCTTGTTTCATTATCACTATTTGTAAATTGTAGTGTATTGTCTTTCCTATGCATCTCTCCATTATTATATATATAATAGCTCCGTTTCAAAGTGACTCCTCCCTTTCATTAAATATAACACAATTCAAAATATGCACAACTCTTGCAAATCTTCCTTTTTTCAAGTAGTGGCGGTAAGGATGCATTTACAATTTCTTTTAAATCTATTAAGGATGATTCTATATACTTTTCATCTTTATCTGTTAATTCTATATCAATACTTTGCTTTAGAAGAGGATAATCAACTTTACCCTTAATTCCTTCTACTCCCTTATGTTTTAGATAGTATAAATAATATTTTACCTGAATTATTCCAGCTTCCTCTATTTTTTTACTCTTTTTAACTTCATGCAACATACACTTACTTTTTATATAGTCAATATTAATTACATCGTCTATATTAATATGTTTCTCTTCTCTTTTATAAACATTTTCATCAAGAACCTTTCCTATTTTTACATTTTCATTGTCTCCTTCCATTTGTATCTGATTGTAAAAGTACCATAATTTTCTCTTGCAAACAATGTAATAATATATCATCATACCGCTAATTGGCTTATCCATAACAACACCTCCCATTACAAAAAATTATCAAAGTTTTCTTCTATTCCATTTATTTCTTTGGATGTTAATCTTATAAATCCCCATTCTTCATACTGACAATTTACAACATTTATAAATTCATTTCTACTTATTTGAATCTTCTTAATAATTGCATCTGTTCCTTTAAAATAAATATCATATCTACCTACTGGTACAGTATACTTTTTAATTTCTTCTTTTAACTTTATTTTTTCTAATTTTACTTTTTCCAACTCTTTTTTACCCAAATTTCGATTTGCAACCTCTAATAGTTTTCTAGATCTTTCATCTATTTTATCTTTATGTTTTTGGTAAATTTCATTTGGTATTACATCATAGGATATGATGTTTCTTAAATTTACATCTCTTTTATCCATACTGTAAGGCTCTAAGTCTTCTATCCACTTTAAAAATCTACGATAATTTCTTAAATAATCACTGCCTTCTAAATTTTGTGTTGTTAAATATTTATTTATAATATTTAATTTGTCACTTTCTGTTAATAATCCTTTTACATCTTTTATTGCTTCTTTTGATAATTCATATATTTTTTTATCAATAAATCCCTTATTCCCATTTGTTAAAAGATTATTATCTATGTTTAAAAATACAAAACAATTTGGTTCTGCTATAGATTTTATTCCCTTTCTGTTACACCTTCCAAGTCTTTGAAATAAGCCACTAATATCTGAAAGTTCTGTAAACAAATAATCAAAATCGATATCTAAACTTGCCTCTACAATTTGCGTAGATATCCATATACACTGCCCACTATTTTCCGTTTTTCCAAACTCTAATATTTCATTTTCCTTTGCTGCTCTGTCACATTTTATAAATTTACTATGCAATATATTTATATTTGATATTCCTTTTTCTAAAAGTTCCTTGTATATTTGTTGCGCTTTTTTAACCGTATTACAAACTACAAGTATTTTATTACTAATACCTTTTTCACTATTTTCTTGAAATTTATTGTATATACTATCAGTGTCCATATGGCTATTATAAACCTTCACATTATGCCTTTTTATATCATTTATAAATGTTTTTTCTTCAAACTCAATTGAATTTTCTCCCGTTTTTAACAGATCCTTTATAAATGGAGCTAAAGTTGCTGTCAAAATTGCAATCTTTCCTCCAAATTTATTTACTGTTTTAATACCATAAACCAAATATGCAAGTAAATCTGATCCATACATTTGAATTTCATCAATGACTATTTTTGAATAGGACAAAGTAGCAAGTTTAAGTTCATATCCTTGGTATTTAAAAACAAAGTCAAATAATTGATCTAATGTTGAAATGCTAAGAGGTATAGAAAGTTGTTTACTCTGATTGTAATAATCCATAATATCCATTTCAATATTTTTATTGTTATTATAATAACTTAGTGCATCAGAATGAAGCAATGCTAATTTAGATTCAATATGGTTTTTATCTAAAATATCTTCTTTAACTCTTTCATATATGGAATTTATAGCTGTTTTTAAAGGCAATATGAAAAAGCCTTTATTATTGCCTATCCAATGAAGTCCTGCTTCCGTTTTCCCCATACCAGTTTGAGCAACAACTACAATGTTCTTATTTGTGTTTCCCTTGCAAAACTGTTGAAGCTCATTCCAATTATAATTATTATTGTTACTTTTCCATTTCTTTAATAAATTATCAAGTCCACGATTTAAAAAATTATTTTCATATTCAATTGGAATTTCTCCACTTGAACTGTAGTCGCATTTGTGGAGAAAACCTTTTATTAAAATTGCATCCTCATTATCTTTTATTTTTTTTATATTACCAGGTGTACTCATTTTAATAAAATTTACTTTAAAATCACTCAATAAGTTTTTTGTTAATTCTTTACATTCTTTATTTTGTATTGCTCTTAAACAATCACAATAGTCATGATGATATAAAACTGCAAATGCTACCTTATAATAATCTTCTTTATTTTCAAATTCATTTTCATTTATAAAATACAGAGATAGCACGTTATGTGCCATCTCTGTATTTTCGTTAAACTTAGTATTATTTTCTATCCTTTTCTGAAATTCTCTGTTTGCTTTACCATAATCGTGATATTCACAAGCGATTTTGGTAAGCTCATATATATGCTGTTTTTTGATATAATTTAAACTTAGTAATACATCAAGATTTTCCAATAATTCATCTGTGTGCTGCCTTATAGTCTTGTTAGGTTTTGCTTTATAAATAGATAAATCCATACTAATCACACCCCTAGTTAAAGTTAACTATATATGACTTTTCTTTACTTATATCAAAATAAAGATTATCACTTCCTACTTCCGCTGAATATAATGACGTGTACACAACTTTCTTTTTTTGAAAGATTCGTTTATTATCCTCAATCACATAATTTTTATTTATATAATACTTAGTTCCATTAGCTGATATTTTATCTCCCAACCTTAAATAAACAGATTCATTTTTTATAAGTTCATAGTCTATATAAGCAGAATATTCACTTGTTATGCCTTCTTCAATACTATCTACAACATCTACAAAGCAAACCTCTTTAATATCTACAAAATCTTCACTTCTACCAATTGATTTTAAATTGTATATATTATCTTTAATATCAGTAAGAGTATCTTTATCGCTCCTTATGTGAAGGATTAATTCTACATTATTTAAAATTTCATAATATTTTAAAGATGTTGTAAGACTCGCAAATTTAGAATAGGGAATTTCATACTCCTTATTTTTATAGTCTTTAAATCTATACTTAATTTTTTTTTCTAATTCCTTTATTTCTTTTTCTCTTTTGGAAATCATCTTAAATATAGTGGAATTTGACTCCCATTTTTTCTTTTTATCTGATAATGTTTTTTTACGTTTTTTTATAGCATCTAATACTTTATCAATTCTTTTCGATTTAAAATTAGCTAATTTTTTAGCTAATTCTTTTAATTCTCTATATTCTTCTAAAAGTTCTCTATCTATAACTCCTATTGCAATGTCTTTCCTAAAACTGCTTCCTTGAACTTTAGATTTAGCCACCTTGTCAAACGCAGTTGACAAAAGATTTTCATTTTTCATTTTTACCAAAATACCCCTATCATCTTCAGTAAACTTTAAAAAGCAGTGATCAATATACGTTTTTTTATGCATAGATTCATATTTTCCCTGAATGCTTACATCCATAGGGTGGTATGATCTATACCCGCATGCACTATGCAATGCTCCAATTATTGTTGAAAATGGTGGCAATGGATAGGTCATTTTATTATAAACAGTCTCTTCTTTTTTATAATTTGCACTGCTTTGCGTAAGTATAATTCTTAAAATCTCCATACTTACACCTCAAAATATGTGTTGATTTGCTTCCTTAAATCCTCAAAAAATTTAGTAACACTAATTAATGGTAATTCACTTTTAATTTCAACTTCATTTTTGAAATTTCCACCTTCAAGCAATGCCACACTACAACCTTTTCCTATTCTATCTTTTAGGTCTTCTGTAATTAATAGCTTATCTTCTTTAACCTTTACCACGTTTTCAAAATAATGAGTTTTTCTATCAGTTAAGCCACCTACAACAAATAGTGGTTCAGCATTATCTAAGTTTCCTTTTACCACTAAATTAAGATTTTCAACTGCGTCTAATATAGCAATAACTCTATCTGCTTTTTCTTTAGCATCAGCTTCTGGTGTGTCAAAATTTTCGTCTTTACCTATCATATCAAGGTCAATGGTTAAGCTGTACATTTTCATAGTTTTATCAAATTCATATTGATAAGGCATAAGCCCACATTTCCCTGCATCAGCCTGTAAATTCAAATTGTTATTTTTCGCATAGTTTGATGCTAAATGTAAATTATTATGAAATCTCGTTTCGTTTACAAAATCATCACAAGCAATTGCATCAGTTAAATAAAAAGAGCTCTTTCGAATATATGTATTTCCAATTGTATTCATGTAGCCACCCTCTAAGGCCCTACAATTTGTCGCATTAAGTTTATCAGAAACAACTTTTTGATTTACTTTTTTATCTACAACTGTTTGTAAATCATCATACATTCCACTTTGTACCATTATAGCGTTTTTAAGACTCTCTCTGCTTCTTGTTGCATAACTTTTACCATTTTTAAAAACCTTTTGAACACTTGAAATATTACCAAGACCTTCACCGTAATTAGATGTCATATTTGCAACAACTGTAAGTGTTAATGCTTTTTTATTCATTTTTCTCTCCTCCATTATCTTTATTTAGTGCATTTATAAACGTATAAGCTATATTTTTATTTCCTTCAAAATTCTCAAATAGATCATATGCAAAGTCAAAAACAACTCCAGAATAGGAAGATAACTGTAATAGTATTTCACAGAACCTTTCATAATCTTTAAATGTTATTGCACTAATTAACTTCTGCTTGTAACTATCAACTTTGTTTTCTGGAATTTCTGCCATTACTTTTTTAGCACTTTTATAAGCAGATTTCATTTGCTTGTCCATTTTATCCCCTCCATAAATTAATATATTAATTCTTATAAGTGTCTTGATATTATATATATAATTTGATTTTGATTTTAATAGAATTTCTATTAATGCATCAAGTTTTATATTATTTAATATGTTATCAGTTACTTCTTTTTCAAAATCCATATAATAATTGTCATTTACTTTATATTTCATCTTAATAGCTTTATAATTTTCAATTTGTGAGAAAATTATAATTGCAGCTTTCCTAATATATAATGTTTCAAAATAATCCTTATCCCTGTTCTTAATAATTACCTCAACATCAAAATCTATAAAATCAGCAGAATTTTTTAAATCACAAAATAATGTACTTCTAGGATTATCACTATTACTAATTAAGTTATTCGTATTAAAAAGTTGCTTTATTGAATAGTTATTATTTATAAAAAATGCTTCATATGACTTTGAAAATGCAAATGGAATAAAATCAAATTCCTTCTCATCATCAAATTTATATGTTTTGAAATCCCAATTGTATGAAATTGATTTACTCTTTCTAGGAATGTCTTCAATATAATAATTTTGTATTCTACAAATGTTATCCGGTTCTACCAATAAACTATTGGCATTTGCAAAATTGGAATACAAACTTTTTCCTGTCCTATAGGTTTCTTTTATCAATACTAATCTATTTTCTTTAATTCTTTGTAATATGATTTCTTTATTTTCACCAGAAAATTTAAGATCTCCAAGAACCTTTTTTATAATAGCAATATTAGCTTTTAATTTATCATTAACCAATTTTATTTGTTCATCAGTAAATTCACTATTTACTAATATTTGCTCTATTATCCTATGATGCATAGCACCTTCAAAATAATATTCAACAAATAGCAAATATCGTTCCTCTGTAATAGATTCACTATTATATGATATTACATCATCATCAATATTATATAAGTTGGATTCAACTTCGTATCCCATAGCCACAAGATAATCAAAATATTTTATAAGACCTACTATGCTTGCACTATATCTCCAATCAGATGTTTCCATCGTAGTATTGAATTTCCCATTTTCTATTTTGTTTTTCATATGGTCTCCTTCCTGATTATTTCAATCAATCCAAAACCACTTGATTTACGACTTGCCACTCCACTTGTATATAAATAATTTAGCAATGCTATATTACCCGTGAGCCTAAACATACCTAATGTCACCTCTATGAATTGTGAATGGTGTCTAACAACAGTTTTTTTACATTCTATTGGTATCATAGAAAAACCCTCTAAAATCGAAGTTGGTAGCGTATTAGAATTAGCTATTTGCGCTTCTAATACTTTATTAAACGCTTCATTAAAGCCTTCTTTTTCATAAGAATAATATATATCCTTGTTACTTTCTTTTATATGTTCTCTTACACACAAAGGAGATTTAAATATAACATCAATTGAACTTGTCGTAATTGCAAATTCTTTTTCAATTAAAATATTTTTTACAATCATTGAATTTTCATATGCCAAAGGGTAACCTTTGTTTTTTTGCATCAGTAAAGCATTAAAAAATACTATACCTGTTCCCATATCTCCTGTACTAAAAGTAATATCAATTTTTCTATTCTGAACTAATATCATCTTTTTTGTAAATGTACTACTTGGTATACCTACTGCAAATGTAAACGGTTTGTCTTTCCCTATTTCATAATAATTACTATAATGTTTACTATTCTCATATACAGTTAAACAATGTTTAAACAAACTAATTATGGATGGTCTATAATCTAATGGTAACTGTGCATTTTTTAACTCCAAATCTATTTTTAATCTCACTTTTTTCTCCTTTCAAAATAAAAATTTCATTTTGGTAAACTTCTTATTTCTACTACAAGTGCAAAAATAAGTTGTTACCCTATAATTATCATGTATAAAAAGCATTTAATCATTTATAATATTCTACATAATCCCAAATATTCCTTCTTATTTCAACAAATTATTTTAAAAACAAGAAACAAAAATTTTCTTTTCAATTAAAGCTCTTCCTACCTAAAATTTCCCACAACCACCTATGTATCAACTCTTCCATTAAATTCATTAATGCTCTGATAAAATGCTATGTCAAGCTTTACTCTTGAGTTACCTTTATATAATGTGATCACTATATCCGAATATTTGAAATTATCGTTTTATCCTCTTGAGCTTGGTGAATTTGAATCAAACCTAGTTATTTAATAGCATTATCAGATATGATAAAATAGAGTTAAATACATCTATAATAAACTACGAGTTTCTGAGTATTCCCGTGATATTGGAGGAAAGTATGGTAACAGATATATTATGTCAAATACATTACTGTAAAAGGCAAAAATTAAAGGATCCTGGAAAAGTTACATACGGAGTTACAAGGACATTGCAACATCATGAAATAATCTTTGTTTGCGAGGGTAATGGCCATATTGTGATTGGAGGAAACAGATATCCGATGAAAAAGGGAATGCTGTTCTATATTCCTCCAGGTGTACAACAAACAATCGAACCACGCGATAAAAATCCCGAACATTATATGACGGTGCATTTTAGTAGCTCGCGTATGGTACTGGATTCTGATAGAAAATGGAAGCACCTGGAGAACATCCAAACCTTACACCAACCGTCGGCCCAGAAAATAACGGACTATACCCCTTTAGAAGAGCTGTTTGAAAAACTGTTGGATACTTGGAATGACAAGGGGCAAAGTTATGAGTTTGTTGCCGGAACATTACTTCGACAATTGCTTATTTGGGTTTCTCAAAACAATAAAAAGCAAATTAAAAATCATGCCATATCTTTAAAGATTGACCAAATAATAGAATATATGCTCCAGAATATCAATAGGAAGGTCACTTTAGAGGAATTATCCGGGATAGCAAGATTGTCCACATTCTATTTATCTAGAACATTCAAAGAATCAACTTGCTATCCGATCATTACGTACTTTAATAAAATGAAAATTGAAAAGGCCAAAGAGCTGCTTATTGAGGACAATAAAAAAGTGAAAGAAGTGGCATATGAGCTGGGATACACCAATGAGTTCTATTTCAGTAGGATATTTAAAAGATTAGAAGGCTTAAGCCCAAAAGAATTTTATAGCAAGAATGTGTATGAGTTTTAGAATTGTGTATGGTTTTCAACAGTTATTCCTTCTAAAATAAAGAAGTAAATGAAGGTCAATTTTATTTTAGGGGAGGAAATTTATGCTTGTTTGGAAAAGAAATCTGTATGTGTGCTGGATCGGAGTTTTCATCGCAGCAATCGGAATGAGCGAAGTAGCACCTATTCTGCCGCTTTATATCCGTCATCTTGGTATTCAAAATACATCGCTGGTGTCGCAGTTATCAGGAATCATTTTCGGAATTACTTACCTAATTACGGCAGTATTCTCACCAATATGGGGGCATGCCGCCAATATAGTTGGTCGAAAACCTATAATCCTTCGGGCGGCTATTGGACTTAGCATCATCTATTTACTTATGGGCTTCGTTCCTAATGTATATTTTCTGATTGCACTCAGCGTGCTACAAGGGGCTTTCACAGGATATAGCACAGCCTGCAATACGCTGATTGCAACACAAACAGACAGGAAACATGTGGGTTATGCCTTAGGGACACTTTCAACGGCAGGTGTTGCCGGTTCTTTATTGGGACCTACGCTCAGTGGATTGATAGAAGCTACTCTGGGTTTGCAGACCGTATTTTTCATTATAAGCGGACTCCTTTTGATTGCTTTTTTTATCACTCTACGATTTGTACAGGAATCCTTTGTCCGGGATGATAAAAAATCACAAGGGTTGCGGGAAATATGGAATGAAGTTCCGCAAAAAGAACTGACAGTCGTAATATTGATAACCTTTTTTGTCATGGGCATAGGGCTATATTCCATTGAGCCGATTATGACTGAGTACGTATCTATGCTAAGCCCAAACACCAGTCATATTGCACTTATTTCAGGGTTGGTTTTCTCGGCTACAGGCCTTTCAAATATTATCTCCGCCCCAAGGCTGGGAAAACTTTCTGATAAAATCGGTGTGCATAAGATAATTATTATTTCATTGATAGTAGCCGGTGTCCTTTACATTCCTCAGGCTTTTGTTCAAAATCCTTGGCAACTACTGGTACTTCGCTTCTTATTGGGATTTGCAATGGGAGGGCTAATACCGTCCGTAAGTATCATGATTAAAAAGATTACGCCGGATTTTCTCACAGGTCGGATTTTCGGACTGAACATGTCGGTTGGATATCTGGGAGTTGCCGCAGGTTCCACTTTAGGTGGACAAATCGCCGGAAGATTCAGTTTTCAGTATGTTTTTTATATCACCAGCTCATTGATGTTCATCAATGCTGTATGGGTCTATTTCAGAGTGTATAAGAAATGGGACAAAGTCCTTTTGAGTGAATCCTTAGGAAAGGAATGAACTGTAATTTACAAAAAATCAATACGAACGAGGTTTTATAAAAGGAAGGAGATTTCACATGAAAATTAAATGGTTTGGGCATTCGTGCTTCAGGCTCACCGCTGAAAATGGAACAAAAATCATTATTGACCCGTATCACAATATGCTTGGCTATAAACTGCCGGAGATTGACGCGCACATAGTCACAACCAGTCACGATCACGGCGACCATAACAATGTCGGCGCGGTTAAGGGGGACTTTGTGCATATCAAGGACTCAGGAAAGTTTTCGCAGGAAGGAATCGAAATTAAAGGCATACAAACCTTTCATGACAAGGTTTCTGGGAAAAAAAGAGGCAAAAATATCGTCTATAGTTTCAGGATAGACGGATTAAATGTCTGCCATTGCGGCGATCTAGGACATCCCTTGAGCCTTGAACAAATCAATGAAATTGGAAAAGTGGACATACTGATCCTTCCTATAGGTGGAAGAGCCGTACTGGATGCCATCGGTGCAACGGAAGTCATGAAGCAGCTCAATCCGGCAGTGGTGATACCGATGCACTACAGGACGAAAGCATTGGGAATTCTCGGATTCATATTTGGAAAGGTCGATACCTTTATAGCCGTTTCAAAAAAAGATGCAAAAAATTATAAGGAGCTTGATGTTAATTTATCAAATATCAAAGGTCTCCCAGGAATTGCAGTTCTACAATATAATTGAGTGCAATTTACAGTACCCGGACTGAAGGCGTCAGGGTACTGCAATCCTCTTTAATACTAGATTAAAATAGAGCAGTATATAAATAACTATTGCTCCTTTTGAATTATGAACCCATCATTTAATTCATCCTTCAATAATTCATAAATAAAACTTGGGCTTTCTTTATATAGCCCAGTTTCCACATCTAATATTTTTTCAAATATTTTAGAATTATATACAATTTCCATGGCTTGTTCTATGCTATATTCTTCATCTTCACACAAAAATTTTATTAATTCTTGGATAATAGCTTCAATTAGTTCTTTTCTAATATCCATATTAACCTCCTTGCATTTTTTAACACTACTCTTAATATTTAGTTTCAAACTAATTTAAGATAAGTTGTTAAACGTCAAATTACGCCTAATTGAAACATCATTTTATTTCTAATCTTATTGAATGACTTACGTCAGATTACTACTATAGAAGCACTTTCTAGCTATAAAAAATGCTTTTTGCCACTACTTTT
>JAJXWJ010000129.1 GCA_021781655.1 Bacillota bacterium
CTGCCGGGGAGGCCTGGTGGAAGAGTAGGTCGTCGCTGGGTAATGTTCCGCGATAGCTCAATGGTGGAGCACTCGGCTGTTAACCGATAGGTTGAAGGTTCGAATCCTTTTCGCGGAGCCATTTTATTTGGTAGTATAGCGTTAATCATTTATATGGTTAACGCTTTATTTATGCATACAAATAAATTTAAAATGTTTATTAACAATTTTTTCTATGTAACTATTAGACAATAAAAGGTGCTAAAATAGTTATATAATATTCAGGTAGGTGGGAAATTTGAAAAAAAATATAAAAAACATTTTTTTTACAGTATTAGAGTTAGCAATTCTTTATGTATCTTCCATTATAATTTTAATAATAACTACATTTATTGATAATATAATAAATAGTAGTATGTCAGATGCAACAGCATCTTTTGCAATAACTAAAATAATTAATGCAAGTGCTATTTTGTTAGTAGTCTTTGTTTTTTTTAAAGTAAAAAGACACATTAACTTAATAAAAGCTTTAAAAGACCAATTTTTTAATATAAATAAAAAATTAATTACTTTTGTTATTATTTCAGTCCTTGCAGCAATAATTATTCCATTAATGCTTTATCTTTTAGGGTATATGCAGATGAGTTGGCTTATTTGGAATAAGCTATATTTAGAAGACATTATACCTATTATGATTGTTGGATTTCTTGATTGCTTTCTAGAAGCATTTTCAGAAGAGATTTTATATAGACTAGCAGCATATGAAATAATAAAAAGAAAATTGAGTAGAAAGTGGATATATATTTTCTCTACGCTTATATATATTTTAATTTATTGGGTAGGAAGTGGAATTTCATTAGTTACTATAATAAATTTAATATTATTAAATATAACAATGATGAACATATATATAAAGTTTAATAATATATGGCTTTCAATAATACCAAGAGCGGTATTTGAATACATAATATCTTATGGTTTCTCTATGAAAAGGTATGGTGCTCAAATTCCAGGAATAATTGGCTTTACTTCAGGTTCAAATAGTTTTATAAATGGCGGTCAATATGGATTTTATGGGAGTGTTTTTACCACAATATTTTTTATAATAATAACAGCTATTACTACTTATGAATTCTTTTACAAAAAAAATTAATAACAAGTAAAATACTATGTTTGAAGCCATAAAGGGTTTAGGCATAGTATTTTACTTGTTATGGAAGTGGTTGGAATTGATTATTTTTTCAGAATATTTAAATAAATTAAAGGATTTTATTCGATTTTGTAGAATATATTATTAACAGTTAATTTAGGGTTTTTGGTGTGTACTCAAATCATTTTGAATAGGGGATGGGTAATATGAAAAGCTATGAAACAGGTAATCTTAGAAATATTGGAATCATAGGACATAGCGGTAGTGGGAAAACAATGTTTACTGAAAGTATACTATATACTACAAAAGCAATAGATAGATTAGGCATGGTTGAAGAGGGTAATACAGTAAGCGACTATGAAACAGAAGAAAAGAAGAGAAAAATATCTGTGGCTACTTCTATTGCAACTTGTGAATGGGAAGATGTTAAAATCAATATAATAGATACACCAGGTTATCCTGATTTTATTGGTGAAATGATAGAAGGACTTAGAGCAGTAGATGTTGCTGTTATAAATGTTTCAGGAACTTCTGGAGTTAAGGTTGGAACAGAAAAAGCTTGGAAGTACGTAAACAAAATTAGGTTACCTAGAGCATTTTTTATAAATAAGCTTGATAGAGAGAATAGTGATTTTAAAAAAGTTTTAGAGCAATTAAAAAATAAGTTTGGAATTTCTGTTGCGCCAATACAGTATCCTATTGGGGTAGAAGAAAATTTTAGAGGTGTAATTAATGTTATTACATCTAAAGCAAAAGTATATAATTCACAAGATAAGGTTATGGAAGATGCTGAAATACCAATAGAGCTTATAAAATCTGTTGAGGAATGTAAAAAAATGATCATGGAGGCAGTGGCAGAAACTGATGAAGAGTTATTAGAAAAGTATCTAAGTGAAGGGGTACTTGATGAAAATGAAATATATCATGGATTAATAAATGGATGTAATGAAGGTGAAATTGCACCGGTAATGTGTGGATCGTCTCTAAAGGGTATTGGCATTGAAACGGTGCTTGAAGATATCGACTTTTGTTTTCCATCACCTAAAAATCATGAAGCTATAAAAGCATATAAAGTAGAGGATGGCTCAGAAGTAGATGTTAAAATTAATGTAAATGAACCATTTTGTGCAATAGTATTTAAAACGATTGCAGATCCTTTTGTTGGTAAGTTATCAATATTTAAAGTTATGAGCGGGAAAATAAAAAATGATACTTTCATTTATAATTCTAATAAGAATAAGGAAGAGAAAATTGGAAATTTATATTTTTTAAGAGGTAAAACTCAAATACCTACAAAAGAAGTTATAGCTGGAGACATCGGTGCTGTTTCCAAATTAATGTACACATCCACGGGAGATACTATTTGCGATCCAGTTAGAAAAATAGCATTCAAAAATATAGAATATCCAATACCTAATATGGCAATGGCCGTAATACCAAAGAATAAGGGTGATGAAGATAAAATTTCTAGTGGACTAAACAAGCTGTTAGAAGAAGATCCTACCTTTAAAATAGAAAGAGATTTAGAAAATGCCGAGGTAATTATAAAAGGTTTAGGTGAAACTCATCTAGAGATAATAGGTAGTAAACTAAAAAGTAAATTTGGTACTGAAGTAATCCTAAATACACCTAAAATTCCATATAGAGAAACGATTGTTGGTATAGCAGATGTGCAAGGCAAACATAAAAAGCAGTCGGGAGGGCATGGACAATATGGGGATGTTGTAATTAAGTTTGAAAAAAGAAAAGATGGAGAAGATGAACTTTTATTTGTAGATGAAGTAGTAGGTGGAGCTGTTCCAAGGCAATATATTCCTGCAGTTGAAAAGGGACTTAGAGAGTGTGTAGCTCATGGAGTTTTGGCAGGATATCCAGTTATAAAATTGAGTGCAACTTTGCATGATGGTTCTTATCATCCAGTGGATTCTTCTGAAATGGCCTTTAAGGTTGCTGCATCATTAGCCTTCAAAAAAGGATTAGAAGAAGCAAAATCGGTGCTTTTAGAACCTATTATGCAGGTTGAAGTTATTGTACCTCCAGAAAATATGGGTGAAGTTATAGCGGATATAAATAAGAAGAGAGGAAAAGTACTTGGAATGGAAAACTACGAGGACTTTGAAAAAGTAATTGCAGAAGTACCAGAAGCAGAGATGTTTAAGTATGCCACAGATTTAAAATCGCTCACAGCAACAAGAGGTAGTTATTCGCTAGCGTTTAAAAAATATGAAGAAGTACCTGAAATAGAAGCAAAAAAGATTATTGAAAAGGCAAAGAATATCGATTAAATAACTAAGATTAACTAAGTTCAATATAAAATATATTTTAAAAAGCTTCAGAAAGTGACACGCAGAAAGTTTTAATTGTTAAAGGCAATAAAAACTGGTTCTGCGTTTTCACTTGGTTCTTAATTGTGATTTACTCAATAATTTTACAAAATACCACGAATAAATTAGCTATGTATAGTAAAGAAATATATATAGGTATAGTTGAAAGGGGATTATTATGTCGGATTATAAGTTAGATTTAAATGGTACATTTGAGTTGAAAGAATATAGTTGCATCAATGATTATGTTGGTTCTATGAATAGAAATGATAAGCTTACTATATCCATGGGAAAATGTAAAAATGAAAATGCTGAGTTAATTGCTACTATTTTAGAGAGAAAGAGATTTATAATTATAGAAAAAGGGGAAAAAGAAGATGGTATATATTACATTAAAGCACAGAGAGGTTCATAATAAATATGATCAAAAACAATTATGTTATGATAATATATCAACGGGATTTTAATTTTAACAATAGAAATTATTAAATAATTATTAATGTTATATAATGATTAAAAATAGTATTGAAATCGTGAAATTTTTTGTATATAATAAAGTCAAAGAAAGTCAAAGTTTGAATTGGAGAGGAATATATCATGGCTAAGTTGTCTGATATTATTGAAGAATTTATTAAAGTAATGATATCTGAGGCAAAAGAAAATGAACTAGAAATTCAAAGAAATGAATTGGCTAATCAGTTTAGTTGTGCCCCATCACAGATAAATTATGTTTTAACAACTAGATTTACTACTGAAAAAGGATATTTTATAGAAAGCAAAAGAGGTGGAGGAGGATGTATTCGAATTAGAAAGATTGAGTACTTAGAAAAACACTCTCTTGCAGATATCATACTTGAAAAAATAGGAAGTAGTGTAACTTACAATTATGCATCACAAATTATAGATACTCTATATGACTCTGAAATAATTACCGAAAGAGAAACAAAAATATTTAAAATGGCAATAAATGATAGGTCATTGTCTTTAGTATGCGATAATAGAAACAAATTAAGAGCAGATATATTAAAAGCAATGATTTTAGCCATTATAATATAATTATTAAAAAGAATCATTATGAAAAGATGAGGTGAATAAGATGATATGTGAAGTGTGTAAAAAAAATGAAGCTACAGTATATATTACGAAAATAAGTAATGGAAAAAAGGAGCAGCATAATTTATGTGACAACTGTGCAAAAGAATTTGACGGTTTATCAATAGGTGCTGACATAGGAATAATATCGCCATTTTCATTTCAAAATATACTAAGTGGTCTAATGGACTATATAGGTGAAGCTCCAGAAACATCTAAGACAGAAAATATATCTTGCAAGAATTGTGGCATGACTATAAGAGAATTTAAAGAAAAAGGCATTTTAGGTTGCAGTGAATGTTATAAAGCTTTTGCACCTACAGTTAATCCTGTTATAAGCAGGGTTCAAGGGAAAACTGAACATATAGGTAAGATTCCAGTTAAGTCTGGAAAGGGGATAGCAGAAAGAAAAAAGCTTCTTAATCTAAAGCAGGAATTACAAAGAGCTATAGCCATGGAGGAATATGAAAAAGCAGCAGAAATTAGAGATAAAATGAGAGAAATATCAAATAATGGAGAAATTTAATATCATGAGTAAAAAGGAGGGTAAAAATGCATAATTGGGTAGAGTGCAATGATAATATTGAGGACATAGTAATTAGTAGCAGAATAAGACTAGCTAGAAATATTAAAGCAACTCCATTTCCTAATATTATATCAAATGAAGAGGGAAGAAATTTAGTGACTTCTATAGAAGATGCATTTTTTTCTTCAGATAGTATGAAGGAAAATTATAATTGTGTTCACTTATGGGAAATGGATAAGGTATCAAATATATCTTTTTTAGAGAAGCATCTTATAAGTAAGAAGCTCATAGAAAACAGTAATAAGTCAGCATTTATTTCTGATAAAGATGAGACTGTAAGCATAATGATAAATGAAGAAGATCATATTAGATTACAGTGTATTAGTTCAGGTGGGGATTTAAAGGATATATGGAGCTATTGTGAGAAGTTGGATGACTATTTGGAAGAAAAAATGGAATATGCTTTTGATGAAAAGCTAGGATATTTGACGGCTTGTCCAACAAATTTAGGAACTGGCTTAAGAGCATCGGTAATGATGCATTTACCAGCGCTAACTTTTAACAATGAAATGAGCGGTGTTTTAAATGCCCTTACTCAAGTTGGAATGACTATTCGAGGACTTTACGGAGAAGGTTCTGGAGCATATAGTAATTTATATCAAATATCAAACCAATTGACCCTTGGCATAAATGAAAAGGATATTCTTTCAAATTTAAAAGCTGTTGTGAATCAGCTTATAACGCAAGAACATCTTTCAAGAGAGCAGACTTTAAAGAAATACAATTATGAGATAGAAGATAAAATATATAGGTCACTAGGCATTTTAAGATATGCCGTAACCATAGATATAAAAGAATGTTTAAAGCTTTTATCAAATGTAAGAATGGGTGTTGAAATGGGAATAATTAAAGACGTTAGTAAAGGTGTTTTAAACGACATACTTGTCAACACACAACCAGCAACGTTAAATAAAAAATTTGATACAAAATTGGCTGAAAGAGAACTAAACCTTAAGAGAGCACAATATATTCGTGAAAAATTAAGATAGGTGGTGGATCAATATGTTTAATAAGCGATTTAATGAAAGAACTGAAAAAGTTTTACTGTATGCTGAGGAAGAGGCAAAAGCGTTTTTGCATGGTTATGTTGGTACAGAACATGTACTTCTTGGAATCATAAAGGAAGGCGACGGCATATCAGGAAAGATACTTTACGATATGGGCGTAACTGCAAATGAAGTTAGAAACTTAGTTGAAGAGTATGAAGGAAAAGGTGATATGGAAATGCAAAAAAATAAAATTCCTTTAACACCTAGAACTAAAAGACTTTTAGAATTAAGTATAGTTGAAGCAACTAATTTAAACCATAATTATGTAAGTCCAGAACATGTTATGTTGGCATTAATTAGTGAGGGTGAAGGAGTAGCATATACTATTTTAAACAACTTAGATGTTGATTTCGAGAAGCTTAGGAAGGAAATATTAGAAAGATTGAGTTCTGGAGAGGAAATAGGCATTAATAATAAGACTAGCAATTATAGAAATGAGGATACTCCAGCATTGGATCAATTTGGTACAGATTTAACTCAAATGGCTGAA
This sequence comes from Bacillota bacterium, assembly GCA_021781655.1. GTDB lineage: Bacteria > Bacillota > Clostridia > Clostridiales > Clostridiaceae > JAJXWJ01. The sequence continues at coordinate 6,671 of JAJXWJ010000129.1, forward strand.
GAAGGTAAATTGGATCCGGTTATCGGAAGAGAAAAGGAGACTCAAAGAGTACTTGAAATACTTTGCAGAAGGACAAAAAACAATCCATGTCTAATTGGAGATCCTGGTGTTGGTAAGACAGCTATAGCAGAAGGTTTAGCTCAAAGGATAGTATCTGGAAATA
>JAJXWJ010000130.1 GCA_021781655.1 Bacillota bacterium
GCTTGTACTTATTTGAAAAAAAATGAATAAAATAAATATTAATGCAAATAATAATATCATAAAGTAGCTAAACCTTCTCAGTATTTAGTATTACCCAAAAAAATAAAAATTACTACAGGTAATTCTCCCTATAGTAATTTCCAATTAGAATTGCTCTTCTTTATTCTAATTTACACAAATCAATGTACGTTCTCAAGTCAATATAAAAATGTAGGTTTTATACAAAATAAATATGTATGAAAGCCTACATTTTTATTTTGTATTTTATGATGCATCTTCAGTCATATGCTGCATCTGATCCTTATACTAATTCTCTTTAAAAAACATAGAAATTATCCAATCCCAGCCATTAATGGATTTTACAACGTTATGATTTAATTCTAAAAATTCTAATCCCTGAGAAAGGCGCTCCATTACAGCAGATAAAGTTTTGAAAAAATCATTTTTAAAAAACTTCTCCCTCAATTCATCCCAAATCATTTCGATAGGATTAAGTTCTGGAGTGTATGGTAAAAGTGGATAAAGTTCTATGTTTTCTGGAATAATAAGTCCTTGGGATTTATGCCATGGTGCATTGTCACAAACCATTAAAATATAATCATTAGGATATCTTTTGGAAACCTCGGAAAGAAAGATATTCATGCATACTGTATTGGATTTTGGTAAAATAAGTGAAACCATTTCACCATCATTTGGAGATACTGCACCATAAGCATAAACATATTCACGAACTCTAAGACAAGGTACAACTGGACGAATACCATTACCGCACCAGCAAGCCCTTGGCTTGTTAATTCGTCCGAAGCCTGCTTCATCTTGATACATCAAACGAAATTGTTTATTTGTTGTTTTGAAGGTAGAATTTACCATCCCGTGTACTGTTTGAGAGATTTTTTTATAAGCATCTATTTCATCTATGCTTGCTTTATTTGGGTGTTCACTTCGAGGCATTACTTTACGCCAAGCATGCCTTTTTAACATTTTATAAACTATTGATTTTGCAACGTTTCTACTAACTAATTTTTCATAACCTGAAATGATATCACTTATCTCTAACATTTTCCCGTTTTCTGCCTGTTTTGAAAAGGAATCTAAGAGTTCTTTTTCTTGTTCCCAAGTTAAATTCTTACGATTACCACCCTGTTTTTGGGCTTTGACACCAGTTAATCCTTCTTTATTAAATTTACTTATTACTTCATCAACAAATGTAGAGCTGTATCCAACAATTTCAGAAATATATTTTGAGGAAAATCCTTTTACTATTCGTAATTTTAAGCATAATAATCGCTTTTGTTCTTTTGGATCCTTACATTGTTTATATGCTTTTTTTATCACTATCTTATCTTCTTCGCTATATGTTTTTTGTGGTCTCGACATATAATATCACCAATCCTTTGTTAGTAATATTATACCATATTTAGAGACGTATTTGTACAATTTTTCTGCGTTTTTTAAAGAAAATTAGTATAATTATTACCGAAGGTGGAGCAGGGAAAGTTACAGCTTGGAAAAATAGAAAACACATAAATTACACAGCACTAAGGAAAAGATGGCAGAGCTAATGTATAATTATGGTGTTATTAAAGGTATAATTCGTGATAAAATAGAGCCACAATATGTGGTTGAAATGTTTGATGAGATAGATGATGAAAATATATCCGAGCTACCTACATTTAGTTGTGAAAAATGCGGAGCTATAATAAGGCCAAGAAAATATGATGGTGTTCATGGAGTAGCGTATGAATTTTTAAATATTAAGCCCAATTGCTAACGCATAAGTTTTTTTATACTAATTAAGTTATCAATATTATTTATAATGGTTAAACTATATTATAATAATAACTCGTTTAATTTAGAAAAATAAGGTATAATAATAAAAAAGACTTGTCGGAGGTATGATAGCAATGGATATATTAGAATTAAAAAAAGATTTTTATTATGTTGGAGTACAAGATCCTAATTTAAAAATATTTGATATAGTTATGGAAACAGAATTTGGAACATCTTATAATTCATATTTACTGAAAACAAAAGATAAAGTTATTTTATTTGAAACAGTTAAAGCAAAATTTTTTGATGAATATTTAGAAACATTACAAAAACTAACTGATATTAAAGCTATAGATTATATAGTTGTAAGTCATACTGAGCCTGATCATGCTGGAAGTATAGAAAAACTTATTGAGATAAATCCAAGTATAAAAATAATCGGTTCTCAAGGTGCTATTCAGTTTTTAAGAAATATAGTAAATCGTGAATTTTACAGTATTGTAGTGAAAGAAAACCAAACCATTACTATAGGAGATAAAACTTTAAGATTTTTAATACTGCCAAATCTTCATTGGCCAGATACTATGTATACATATATCGAAGAAGATAATATTATTGTTACTTGTGATTCCTTCGGTTCACATTACAGTTTTGATGACATTTTATTAAGCAAGGTTAAAGACAATGAAGGATATTTAAGGGCAAACAAATACTATTTTGATAGTATAATAGGTCCTTTCAAAAATCCATATATGACAAATGCATTAGAACGAATCAAAAATTTAAAACTTGATTTTATTTGCACTGGTCACGGACCTGTCATAGATTGCAGAATAGACGAAATAATTAATCTTTACAAAAAATGGTGCAGTTTAGAAAAAAAAGAAGGTATAAAAGTTGTAATTCCGTATGTAAGCGCTTATGGATATACAAAAGAATTAGCTAATAATATAGCAGATGGAATAGAAGATAGCGGAGATATCGAAGTAAATTTATATGATATGGTAGAAGCTGATAAAGAAAAAGTATTGGAAGAAATAGGAACTGCTGATGGCATATTATTTGGTACGCCTACTATCGTTGGAGAAGCTTTAGAGCCAATTTGGGATTTAACTATAAAAATGTTTGCTAAAACCCACGGAGGAAAGCTTGCAGGTGCTTTTGGCAGTTATGGCTGGAGTGGTGAAGGAGTACCTCACATAATTGAAAGATTAAAACAGCTAAACTTAAAACTTATTGATGGCGGTTTTAAAGTTAAATTTAAGCCAAACGAAAATGAATTAAGAGATGCTTACGATTATGGTTTTAACTTCGGATGCACACTTCTAAAAAAAGAAAATCCAAAGAAAAAATCTGGTAAGAGGACGTTAGTTAAATGTTTAGTATGCGGCGAAATTTTTGATTCTTCACTAGAAATATGCCCAGTGTGCGGAGTTGGAAAAGAAAACTTTATCCCCGTAGAAGTAGAAGATAGTGAATATAAAAAAGCTACTAATGAGACCTTCTTAATTCTAGGTAACGGTGCTGCTGGTGTAAGTGCAGCAAACGCCATAAGGGAAATAAATGAAAGTTGCAAAATTATAATGATTTCAAATGAAAGTGTTTTACCGTATAATAGACCAATGCTTACTAAAACAATGATTGCAAAGTTTAATCCTTCTCAAATACAAATTCATGACGAAGCTTGGTATAAAGAAAAAAATATAACAAATCTTTTAGGTAGAGAAATTATTAAATTATCTGCTGATGAAAAAAAAGTTTATTTATGTGATGGTGAAGTAATTAAATATGATAAATGCATTTATTCCCTTGGTGCTGAAGGTTTTATTCCTTCCATAAAAGGTAAAGATAAAAAAGAAGTGATTTCAATACGAAGGGTATGTGATATAGATAAAATAAATGAATTATTGCCAACAGTAAAAAAAGCTGTTGTAATCGGTGGAGGGGTATTAGGTCTTGAAGCTGCATGGGAATTAACTAAAGCAAAATGCAAAGTAACAGTATTAGAACTTGCAGAAAAATTGATGCCTCGTCAATTAGATGATGAAGGAGGTAAATTTCTTCTTGATATAGTTAAAGCTAATGACATTGACGTAAAATTAGGTGTAAAAATCGATGAAATTGTTGGAGAAGCTAAGGTTACTGGAGTAAAAATAAATGGTGAAGAAACAATAGAAGCAGACCTAGTAATAATTTCTTGTGGAAATGCAGCCAATACTAAAATAGCAAAAGAAGCTGGAATAAATGTTAATAGAGCCATTATTGTAAATGAAAAGATGGAAACTAATATAAAAGATATTTATTCCTGCGGCGACTGTGCGGAGTATAATGGAATAAACTATGGCATATGGCCTCAAGCTATTGAAATGGGAAAAGTAGCTGGTGCAAATGCTGCTGGAGATAATTTAATATATGAAACAGTTGACGCTGCTTTAACCTTTAATGGAGCAAATACTTCTTTATATTCAATTGGAGATAACGGAAAAAAAGAAGGAATGAAGTATAAAACCGTAGAAATAAAAGATAATGCATCTAAAACATATACAAAATATTATTTTTTAAGTAATCGTCTTTGTGGAACAATCTTAATCGGAGATACAAGTAATATTGCTAGAGTTACTCAAAATATTAAGGATAATAAATTATTTAAAGAAATGTTTTAAGCATATTGAAATTTATTTGATTTTCCTCCATACTATAGTGTGGAGGATTTTAAAAGGGGTGATTTTAAATAAATAAAAATAATTCAAGTAGTTTTAAAAATATAATTATAAATGCGTCAGTATTTATAACAGTTATATTTGCTATTCAAAATATTATATTTGCTTATTTTGATAGACTAAAATTTATACCTTTTACAAGCAGGTTTTATCAACTTTTTTACTTTGAGATATTTTCTATTCATAGAACATTATCTATTACCTTTAGTTTTGTACTTATAATAGTTAGTTATAACTTATATAAAAGAATGCGTATGGCATGGCTAATTTCATTATTTATGCTAATTAGTTTAATACTAATAAATTGTCTAAAATTCCATGCATTATTTAGAATAACAAATTTAATTGGGATTTTGATAATATTTGTATTGATTTTTAATTATAAGCAATTTAAGAGATCTACTGATCCAATTAGCCTAAAAATAAGTTTAAAACTTAGTTTAATAGTAATTTTTCTTATTTTAGCCAACACTTGTTTTACAATTTATGTGCTTAAATACAAATATTTATCTGTGATAAGTTTAGGGAAAGCATTTGAAAATTCGATAAAAATGTTGTTTTTAATAGAACCTTCTGCATTAGGTAAATTACCTAAAATTCAGATGGTGTACGTTAGATCGGCTATATATATTAATTGGATTGGTATTTTATTCATTTTATACTTTGTTTTAAAGCCACTAGTTTATCAGCCAATAGCTACAGCGTTAGATAAAGAAAAGGTTAGAAAACTTCTAAATAAATTTGGAGAAAATCCCATGTCTTATGTTTCTTTAGAAAATGATAAGAAATATTATTTTAGTAAAGTTATAGAAGGAGTTATTGTGTACACAATAGTGGCCAAGGTTGCTATTTGTGTGGGTGATCCTGTATGCTCGGATGAAGATATGGCTCTTTTTATTGTTGAGTTCATCACATATTGCAAAAATAATGATTTTGAAATTTGCTTTTGTGAGACCATGGGAAAACATCTCCCATTATATTCGCAGCTTGGCTTCGGAATTACTAAGTACGGTGAAGAGGCTATTTTTGATCTTGAACAATATAATTTGAAGGGTAAAAAAGGAGCAAAAATCCGAAATGCAATAAATCATGCAACTTCTTTAGGTATAACGGTAGAGGAATATAAACCTATGGAAAGTAGAAATAAAATAATAGAGCAACAAATTAATGATGTATCAAGAGAATGGCTAAAAAATAAGAAGAGTGGAGAATTATCTTTTATGATGGGAACAACTTCTTTAGAAAATCCAATGGATAGAAGGTATTTTACAGCTTATGATGCAGATGGTAAAATGCTTGGTTTCATAGTTTTCACACCATTTAAATCTGGAAAAGGTTACTTTGCTGATGTGACTAGAAGAAGAAACGATGCCCCTATAGGTGTCATGGAAAAAATCATGATAGAAGCATTCAATAAAATGAAAGATGAAGGTGTTAAATGGACTTCTTTAGGTAATGCACCACTGGCTAACGTTTCAGATGAAGGTGGAATCACTGGAAAACTTCTCGAAATTATTTACGAAAAGTTTAATTCTTTTTATGGGTTTAAAAACTTACATCATTACAAAAAGAAGTATGGTCCAACCTCCTGGGAGCCAAAATATTTGGTATATTATTCAAAAATATTTACACCGCAAATCGCATATGCCATAATCAAAGCTCAAAATCCTAAGGGCGTAAGTGATTTTGTGTTAAGCCAGTTAAAAGCTATTTTTTAAGTACTTTAACTTATTTGTAATATATGTTAAAATATACTTACAAAGAAAAAAGGAGAAAAATAACATGAAAAACAACAGTAAAGAATATATTATAAAACAAATATTAGAAAATGATCGGGAATTAGAAGGTTCTAATATTGATGAAGAAGTTCTACATGAACTTTTAAGTGGAAAAGTATCTAAAAATATTAATGAATCTCACGATGAAACTTTGACCGTAGGTCAAAGAACAGCAGATAAAATCGCTGCTTTTGGCGGTAGCTGGCCTTTTATTATAGCTTTTGGCATAGTACTTGCAAGTTGGATACTTTTAAATGCTGTTATTTTAAACAATAAAGGCTTTGACCCATATCCCTTTGTGTTTTTAAATTTGGTGTTATCTTGCCTTGCAGCTATACAAGCACCAATAATCATGATGTCACAAAATAGACAAACTGAAAAAGATAGATTAACAGCAAATAATGACTACTTAGTTAACTTGAAATCAGAAATCATTGTAGAAGATTTACATAAAAAAATGGATAAAATTTTGGAACAACAAAAAATAATATTAAAAGAAATAAACGAACAAAAAAAATAATACATAATAACACTCCGTAATATTAATACTAATATTAAAG
>JAJXWJ010000039.1 GCA_021781655.1 Bacillota bacterium
ACAAAGGATGGATTAATTCCCTATATTAGTAATTAATCCATCCTTTATTTTTTACCACTTCATAGTGTATTTATGAAAGTTTAATCGCTTACAATAATTGGTATTATTAGCTTGATGGCTATGGGGCGTGCCCATGTACCCTCATGAACTATAATTAATCACTCTCTTCAGACGGTGACATTTACAAAAAATTTAATTCGAAATATTGCTAGGGGTTTGGGCTGTGCCTAGATTACGCAGAACCTGTGTGTTTGAAATAAAAAATTTATCAATCGCATAAAAATAAAGATGTGACGCAAGTTGCCTCTATAAAAATCCTAAGAAAGTGCAACGCATTGAGTTTTAATTGACAATGGACAATGGACAGTTGACAATTAAGGAGGTTTTTCTTCCTTTCAGTCAGAAAAACTACAAATTATTATTTTTAGGTTTTGCATAACAAAACCATCAGTTTCCATTGGCTTTAGCCAATTTAAATAAATTATAGATTTTCCGTAGCTTAGCGTAGGAAAATCAACCATCATTGTCCATTGTCCATTGTCAAATGTCAATTAAAAAATACTGCGTTTCACTTTTTAACAATTTAAGCTTAAGAGTTAGTGCGTAATATCTTTCTAATATACCCTTTCAATATTATATCCATCCTTATTTAATAGTCTCACTATCTCATCAATATGTTCATGTCCATTCGTTTCAAGGGTAACTTCTAAAAGCACATCTTTAAGTCTATCTATTGCTTTAAATTGATTGTGGTCTAACTTTATTATATTAGCACCTGTGTCAGCTAAAATTTTTGATATCTTTAATAATTGTCCTGGAGTATCTCTTAGCTTAACCGAAAAACAGAACATTCTTCCTCTAGAAACTAAGCCGTAGTTCAATAATGATGCCATTGTGATTATGTCAATATTGCCTCCACTTACAATACTTACAACCTTTTTGCCTGTAAATTTCAATTTTTTTAGAGCAGCTAACGACATTACTCCTGTTGCTTCCGCAACTAATTTATGCTTTTCCACAAGTACATATACTGCTTCCATTAACTCTTCGTCCTTTACAGTTACTATTTCATCGACATAATTTGAAATTATATCAAAGGTCTTATCTCCTGGTTTTCTAACAGCTGCTCCATCTGCAATTGTATCTACTCTATCTGAAAAAGTAAGTTTTCCATTATCAAAAGAAAGCTTCATAGAATTTGCTCCTTCAGCTTGAACACCAATTATTTTTATAGCTTTATTAATAGCTTTAGCTGCTACTGCAATCCCGCTTATAATTCCTCCCCCACCAATAGGTACTATTATTGCATATGTATCTTTTATTTCCTCTAATATTTCTAAAGCAATTGTCCCTTGGCCAGCCATTACATCTAAATCGTTAAAAGGATGAACAAATGTGTATCCATATTTTTGCTCAAGCTTTTTAGCTTCTTCAAATGCTTCATCATATACTTCTCCTTCAAGTACAACTTCTGCTCCATAGTTTTTGGTTGCTTGAACTTTTATTAATGGAGTTAGTTTAGGCATAACAATTGTAGCCTTTACTCCAAATTTACTCGCAGCATATGCCACCCCTTGAGCATGATTTCCAGCAGAAGCCGTTATTAGACCTTTTTCCCTCTTTTCTTTACTTAATTTTGCCACCTTATTTAATGCGCCTCTTAATTTAAAAGCACCAGTAAGCTGTAAATTTTCAGGTTTAATATATACTTCATTTCCACATTCTTTGGAAAACTCAGAGCTGTATATTAATTTAGTATTTATGCAGTTATCTTTAATTCTTTCCCTTGCCTCCTCTATATCTTTTAACGTTAACTTCTCTTCTGTATCATTCAATTTAATTTCTCCTTCCGTATTATCATTAAATCTATTAAGTTATTATGTAATATATTCGTTTTGATTAACATTGTCAATCACTTTAATTAATAATGTTCTAAAATTCTAAAAAATGCCTTATAGTGATTTTTTCTTTGAATTGAAAAAATTACTTGATAAGAGTATTATTAATATATAATTGGGTGAAATTACAATTTACGAGGAGTGTTATTAATGAAATCAAAATTCTCAATTTTACTTGTTGTTATTCTAATACTTATTTCCATTACTTCATGTTCTAATAATAAAAGCAGTTCAAAACAAAAAAATAGCATAAGTACCACTAGCAACATAAATTTAAGTACAAATAATACTACGCCTTCATCTACTACCATAACTAGTACTTCTTCAAACAACAATAATGAAAATTCAAATCTTTCCTCTAACACTGAAAATAATACTGCAATCAACCAATATAAAGCCATTTTAGAAAATAAAACTGCATTTTTCAGTACTGATAACAAAAAGAATCGATATTTGAATGATTTTTTAGCCAATAATGGGATTTATAGCACTACTCTTACAATTTCTCATTTTACAGTACTTGATATGGACAGTGATGGAATACCTGAAGTTGTTCTTGAATTATCAGTTAGTGATAGTCCTCAATTTTATGAAGTACTTCATTATATGAACGGTAAAGTTTTTGGTTACCTAAAAACGTATAGAAGTTTAGAAATGCTAAAAACCGATGGGACTTTTATTTCATCAGGTGGTGCCTTAGATAATGAATACGGTACACTTTTATTTAACACTAGTACTAGTAATATTAATGTTTTAGGGGATATGCAATCAAAGCAAAGCACAACTGGGACTACTGTTTCTTATTTTATTAATAATAAATCTGTTACAAAAGAAAACTTTGATTCTTTTGCTCAAAAGCAAGATGAAAAAAAAGATGCAACCTGGTATGATTTTACCAAAAACAATATTATGAATTTAGAAAATTTAATTTCAAATTAATAAGGAAGAAAAATCATGATAATTAACGTCAATTCTGATTCTTTAATAATAGTATTACACGAAATATATGGAATAAATTCACATATACAGATGGTTTGTGAAACTTTTTCTTCAAAAGGTTATGACATAATTTGTCCAAATTTAACTCAATTACCCGAACCATTTGAATACAATTATGAGAAAGAAGCATATGCTCATTTTATGAACAATATTGGATTTGATTCAGCAGTACAAAGTGTAAAAAGAGTCATAGCACAAGCAAAAAATCAGTATAAATATACATATTTGCTTGGCTATAGTATAGGTGCAACAATAGCATGGCTATGCAGTGAGGAAGAAAATATATGCAATGGTATTATAGGATATTACGGTTCTAGAATTAGAGATTATATTAATGTTACCCCAAAATGTCCTATTCTTTTCATTTTTCCTGATTATGAATCTTCATTTAACGTAAAAGAATTAGTTTGTACATTAAAAAAATATAATGAAAACATTTTTATGGTGAAAGGTAAGCATGGATTTGCAGATCCTTTTTCTAAAGCTTATTATCTAAATTCCCATGATGAAGCAGAAAAATTAGTCATTGATTTTTTAAAATATAACCGCTAAAAAGTTAATATTAAATAATTACAATGTATATTACTAAAAATAGTAAGTTGATTGCATATTCATGTTTTATAGAAGGGCTACTAAAAAAACTCCATAACATAGCCCACCAATTTTTAAGTATATACAATTTGTTAAAAAATCCTAAAACTATCTTATAATAAAGTTAAATAAATATCCCGTAAATATTATGCCAAGAGCTACTATTCCAAAGAACAAAGCTAATAACTTAGGTTTTAAAACTCTTCTTAAAAGAATTGCTTCTGGTAAACTAAGTCCTGTAACCGCCATCATGAATGCCAAAGATGTTCCCATTGCAACTCCCGCTCTTGTAAGTTCACTAACTAATGGTATAACTCCTGCTGCATTAGAATATAGTGGCACCCCAATTAGCACAGCTATAAATACTGCAAATGGGTTACTCTTTCCAGCATACTTTGCCAATGCACCTGCTGGAATCCATCCGTGTATAAATCCACCTAAAGCTATACCGATTATTACATATATCCATATTCTCTTTATTAAATCCATTGTAAAAGTTAATGAATCTAATAATCTTTCTTTAAGTGTTGGATTAGGTATTTCTATATCTGAATCTATATGATTTTCATAAACATATGCTTCTACGTACTTTTCCATTTTTAATCTTCCTATTATTATACCTGCTAAAATAGCTATTATTTCTCCAGATAAAACATAAATTAAAGCAATTTTTATTCCAAATAAACTATAAAGCAGTCCAAGTGCAACTTCATTTACCATTGGTGCTGCAATTAAAAATGAAAAAGTAACTCCAAGTGGCACTCCTGCTTCAACGAATCCAATAAAAAGCGGAACTGCTGAACATGAACAAAATGGTGTGACAATTCCAAGTAAGGCAGCAAGAATATGACCAATAAAAGTACTTCCTTTACTTTTTGCAAGAATTTTTCTTGTCTTTTCTGGCGGGAAAAAACTTCTTATAAAAGTAATTACATAAATTATTATTAATAGTAAGATGAATATCTTTATTGTATCAAACACAAAGAAATCAAGGGCGCTGCCCAGCTTACTTTCTTTAGCAATACCAAAAACATTATAGACAAGCCAATCAGCAAAAACTTGTATAGGTGTAAACATTTTTATCACTCCTCAAACAGAATATATTCTATAACTATATAATTAAATACTTAAATACTTTTTATATAAAAAATAGGTTTAACCCCTATTTTCATCTTGAACATATTTTTTAATTTCTTCCACAGTACATACTTTTCCATACATTTTTACCTTTTCATTAATTACTATAGCAGGTGTTCTCATCACTCCATAATTCATTATATCTTTGAAATCTTCTACTTTTGTAATTGTTGCTTCAATCCCTAATTCGTTAATTGCTTTTTTAGCATTTGCTTCTAACTTTTTACAATTTGTACATCCTGAACCTAATATTTTTATTTCCATAATAAAACCTCCTAGAATTTATCTCCATTTAAACATAATAGACCTTTTCAATATTAAATATAAATAATTATTTTTTGCATACTTTTAAATATTCTTCAGCATTATCGATTTTTTCAATATCCTTTTTTAATCTTCCATAATCTTCAATATTACTTACTATATCTTTTATAACACCATCAAATAATTTATTATCTAAATTTATATAATAATATATAAATTGTTCTCTTCTTTCATCTTTGACAAATCCCATATCTCTAAGCTTTGCTAAATGTTTTGATATCTTAGGTTGGGTTTCATCCATAATGCCACACAATTGGCAAACACATAATTTCTTATGATATAAAAGTACTAGAATTCTCACCCTAGTCTCATCTGAAAGCATTTTAAAAAAATCAATTAACTTATCCATTATATTTCACTTCCTTCTCATGTGTAATTGAACATTAGCTAATATACTTATATACTCATGTGGGTATATAAGTATATTAAGCCTTTTATTCCACTTTGTCAACCGCTATTTTGAAATTTATTTAATAAAGCGTTCCACACAAATCAATTTTACCCAAAACATTTTTATTAATATCAAATTGACGTTTATGTTATAATTATATAATCAAATTAAATCATTATACACAAAATTGAATAGAAAGAAGATAATGCAAATGGAAAAGTATGCCAAAACTGAGTCAATTGAAAAAAATAACAATTCTTACTTTCTAAATTATATAAAAGAAAACAAACATTTTGAAGTTCATTACTCTGAATTTGACAAAACATGTATAAATAAAGTTTCAATTGTTCTTGAGAACAGCTATATCAGAATTACTAATAACTATAATCAACAGCTTCAAGAAAAGCTAATTATAGAGATTCATCCAGATCTAAATCAACTCCGCTATATTAAAGCCTAATTTTCTAGCTTCTTCTATAAAATTTTCCCCATCAATATGCATACAATACACTTGATTTCTATACCTTCTAGGAATAACTTCACTCAAAACTCTTAATGAAGTATGTACATTTTCTTCACTATCATTAAGACAAGCGTCATGATATATTATATTTCCTAACTCTAAATATGGAATCACGTTAAAGTTCGTTTCAAAAGTATCACCACTATAAAATATATCATTTCCATCGTCAAAACTAATGTTATATGAATAACTGTTCATCGTGTCAACATGCTTAGTTTTTGATGCTGAAAATTCTAATTTTAATGAATCAATTCGTCTAATTGTATCATCACAAATATCAAAGCTCTCACCTTCTTTTAATCCGAGAAGCTCTAAATAATTTTTTATTTTTTCTTTATCCTTAAAACAAATCATCGTTTTTATTTTGTACTTCCAATAGCAAAATCCTACAAATCCACCTAACGATCCTATATGATCTGAATGCATGTGAGTAATTAACAAATATATATCTTTTACATCATTAACCAAATCTTTTTCTAAAACTTTTTTAAATACCGTTTCACCACAATCAATAAGCAATAATGTATCATTATTTTTTATATATGCTGATGTATTTTTTTCTGATTTATGATACCCAGAGCCAATTCCTAAAAAATATAATTTATTCATATTCTCTCCTTAATATTCTAATAAATATTGCTAAATTAATTTAATTATAACATATAAATAAATTTTATATCCTTTTTCAATTAGTATAAGTGCTTTATGTATCTTTTACTTTCTATGAAATTACGGAAAGCAAACTTGACATCAATCAACTATAATGCTATTATTATGTAAAGTTAACTTTCCATAAATTTATCGAAAGGAGTTCCTTATGAAAAACAAATTAGAAGAGATCCGAAAAAAAAGAGGAATAAACCAAGAAGAACTAGCAGCCGCTCTTGAAGTTTCAAGACAAACAATAGGTTCTCTAGAAAACGGAAGATATAACCCATCTATTACTCTGGCCTTTAAAATCGCTCGTTATTTCAAAATGAGCATAGAGGAAATTTTTATTTATGAGGATTTATAAGATAATGAAAAATAATACTAAACTAAAATATTTACTATTTTCAATTATTGGATTTATTGTTTCACCGCAGCTTTTAGCCTTTTTATAGCTTCCTTATATTCTTCAAAGTCACATAAAACTTTTATATTTTCTTCTTCTATTAATTCCTCAAATATTTTTTTACGTATAACCTTCTGACCTTTCGCACCTATATCAGGCTTAAAATTTTCAAAATAAGGATTATTATTATAATCATATTGTGCTTCAAACAATTCATCCACATATTTTTTAAACCATTTTGCAGCAATATCTTTTTTATCTTGTTTTATATAACATCTACATAAATTATATGCACCTGAACCTTGACCTATTTTAAACATAGCTTGTATTTTATTGACTGCTTCTAAATAAAATACTGCTTTAGAGTATTCTTTACAATCCATAAAAACCCTCGATAAAATAGACAGCATGGCAATACTCTGATTTAAATACATCAAAAGCCAAGCCTTACTAAGACCTTCCACCTCTTTATTCTTTCCTTGTCTTTGCAGCACATCTGCATAAGACACTATTGGATCTACAAAGGAAGTTTTCAATTTTTTAAGGCTACTCTCACTTTCTTCGTAATTTTTTAATTCTTTTTGAATATTTGCTATAAGATACAATGCATGATTTTCATATTTACTATCTTTACTTTCAACCACATCATATAAAAATTCTAATGTCATTTCTCTTTTTTGCTCAACTAGTTTAGTATCTGAAAGCATAAAAGAATACATATACAATAAACCAGCTACGTTATATTTTAATCCCATACTGCTTGGGTATTTGCTTAGGTATTCCTTACATTTTGCCTCACCTTCTGTAAAACCTTTATGAATAAATATTTCCGTTAACTCTTTATGTATTTCCTGTACTTCACTTTCAGAGAGTTCCTCAAAAAAGGACAGTAATTCATTTAATGATACTTTAAGAGCCCTTGCTAATGGTGCTAACAAATCGATATCTGGTTTTGAATTACCTGTTTCCCATTTACTCACTGCACCCGATGAAATACCGATCATATTTCCAAGCTGCTCTTGAGTAATGCCCTTTTCCTTCCTCAATCGAAAAATGGTTTTTCCAACACTTACTTCTTTCATTTTACCCTCCAAATTGCTTTTTACTTATTAACTTTAGTATAAAATTGTTTTAATTACAAAGCAATGGAGCTGCTCTCTTCTTTTACTTAATAAAACTAGAGAAATACTCTATTTGTTGATAATCTATCTTGATAAAAAATGCTGCATATAATTTTGAACAATTTGATACGGTTCAAAACGATGAAGTAGCGTTGGAAAACCCACCATATACTGAATCCTATTATTCCATACTTTTCTGTATTGCTTTAAGTGTATTAAGAAGTGCTTTACAAACATAATCACACTGCTCTTTTTCTATAGTTAATGGCGGTTCAATTCTAATAGTTCTAGCATTAATTAGCGTACCAGCCACCAATACACCTTTATCGAACAAGCCTTTTGAAACACTATATCCTAATTCATTGTTTGTAAATTCAAGTGCTAGCATTAAACCCATGCCCCTAACCTCACTAACTATATTAGGATACTTATCCGTCACCTTTTTTAACTCCTTTTTAAAATAATCTCCAACCTCTTCAGCCCTTTGTGGGATTTTTTCTTCAAGCAATACATTAATTGTTGCAATAGCTGCGATACAAGACAACGGATTACCTCCAAAAGTAGTAGAATGAATAAACGGATTAGGGAAAAAATCCTGAAACACCTCTTCTGTTGCTATTGTTGCTCCTATAGGCATTATTCCACCACCTAAAGCTTTTGCAAGACACATTATATCTGGCTCTATGCCATAGTGTTCAATGCAAAACATTTTTCCTGTACGCCCCATACCAGTTTGAACTTCATCTGCAATTAAAAGAATATCAAATTGTTCGCAAATTTCTTTAACTTTAAAGAAATAATCTTTAGGTGGAATAATAATGCCCCCCTCACCCTGAATTGGCTCAAGCATAATTGCTGCTATATCTTCACCTACCATATTGGAAGCTTTAACAGTTTTGTACATCATATCGATATCGCCGTAAATAACATGTTTGAAACCAGAAACTAAAGGCATAAAAGGTGTTCTAAACATACCTTTAGCTGTTGCCGAAAGAGCACCTAAACTTTTCCCATGAAAGGCACTCACTGTAGAAATGAAATGATGTTTACCTTTTTTGCCTTGATGAAGTTTAGCAAGCTTTATTGCTGCTTCTACAGCTTCTGTGCCACTATTTCCAAAAAAGGAATATTTTAATTTTCCAGGTGTAATATCCGCAAGTATTTTTGCAAGTGCTGCTCTCAATGGGTCAAGCAGGTCTTGACTGTGTAAGGCTTGATTTTTTAGCTGATCAGTAACAGCTTTTAAAACTTTAGGATGTCTATGTCCTACATTATAAATACCATATCCACCTAAACAATCAATGTATTCTTTTCCATTAACATCGAGAAAGCTATTTAAGCTTGCATCTTTCCATTCCACAGCTGCAAATTGCCCTCCCTTCGTAACACTTTTTCGATATTCTAAAAATCCAGGATTTACATAATCCTTTATACTGCCTATTGTTTCATTAACTACCCAATCAATATCAACTTTATTAAGTTCTTTTTTGGTAATAAATTCCAAAACTTTATTAGAATAATTTATCACATCATTTTTTATACACTCTTTTTCTTCATAAATTCTTTTGACTTCAGTCATAGAATCACACTCCTTATTTTTTATTAAATTTGAGTTGTATTATTTCAGATATGAGAGCAATACTAAGTGTTGCAACTAACATAATTGTTGATAAGGCATTAATTTCAGGTGTAACCCCCATTCTTACCATGGAATAAATTCTAAGCGGAAGGGTCTCACAGGCAGCTCCTGATACAAAAAAGCTTATGATAACATCATCTAAAGATAAAGTTAAGGCCATTAGTGAACCTGCTATTATGCCTGGTAAAATTAAAGGTAAAGTAACTTTAAAAAAGGTTTGGAGAGCATTTGCACCTAAGTCCATCGCTGCTTCCTCTAAAGCTTTGTCAAACCCTGCAAGTCTTGCCCTAACAGTTATTACAACATAAGATACGCTGAAGGTTACATGTGCTAGTATTAAGGTTACTAAACCTAAGGTGATTTGAGCTTGAGTAAAAAATACTAGTAAAGATATGCCCATTACGATTTCAGGTATGACAATAGGAACATATAAAAGTGCATCTAAAACCGTCTTGCCTCTAAATTTATATTTATACATTCCAACTGCTGCCAAAGTTCCAATTACAGTTGAGATAACTGTACTTGATACTGCTACTATCAAACTGTTTTGCAAAGCATTTATAACATTATCATCATTAACAAGTACCGAATACCAATTTAATGTAAAGCCATCCCAGGTTGCATTTAATTTGGAAGTGTTAAAGGAGTAAATGACTAGAATAACTATGGGTGCATATAAAATTACATATATTAGAAATGAATAACTTGATAATACTGCTTTTGACACTCTATTTCTTTTCAAAATCACAACACCTCCAGCCCCTTATTAGATGACTTTTTAAAGTATAAAATAATACTTATTACAGTTACTATTATAAGTAAAATAGAAATGGCTGAACCAAAAGGCCAGTTTCTAGCTGTAAGAAATTGATCTTGAATTAAATTTGATATTAACATCGTCTTGCTGCCACCCAGTAAATCAGGAATATAAAACAGTCCCAAGGTTGGTATAAATACTAAAACTGAACCAGCTGCTACTCCAGACATTGTAAGTGGTAACGTTACTCTTAAAAATGCTTGGATTGGTGAAGCTCCAAGGTCACTTGCTGCTTCTAAATATGACCTGTCTAAACCTTCTATTGCTGCATATAATGGCAATACCATGAATGGAAACAAAGTATATACTAAACCTAAAAGTACAGCACCATTTGTATATAGCAGTTGAAGTGGCTGGCTAATTATCTTTAATTGAATTAAATAAGTGTTTATAATTCCATCTGTCCTTAAAATTGTCATCCAAGCATAAGTTCTTACTAAAGAATTTGTCCAAAATGGTATCATAATTAACATAAAAAACAATATTTTATACTTAGATTTTACATTTGAAATAAAATAAGCAAAAGGATACCCTAATATTAGACATATTATTGTAGTTAGAAAAGCTATCCATAAAGAATAAAGAAAAATTTCAAGATACATAGGCTTAAACAAATCTTTGTAATTTTGCATAGTTAAAATATATTCAACTTGCCCATATACTCCTCTTGTTAAAAAACCCATTATAAAAACTATAATTAATGGGGCTGCCACTAATAAAAGCATCCAAATTAAAATTGGAGAAATAGTTACTATATGTCCTCTATCTTTTCTTTTTTTATTTTTCACTGCCTTAGCTCTATTCATTTAACTAATCACCACACCATCTTCAAATTCCCAGTTAATGCATACTTCTTCATCATAACCATTGAGTTTTAACGTATTTACAGCCGGTTCATTTACGATTACCTCTTTACCATTGCTTAAAATAACAACAGTTTTATTAATAGAGCCTACAAAAATCCTTTCTTTTACTTTTCCTTCTAGTGTGTTTTTTTCTTTTTCTGTATTATAGCTTAGTTTCATTCTTTCCGGCCTTATAGTAATATAAATTTTATCTCCATGCTTTAACTTGCTTAAGTTTGAAGGATCATCTATAATCTCTATATCTTGTTCATCCTCAAGAGATACTTTTATTTTATGGTTACTATGCTCTTTTACTACTCCCTCAAACAAGTTAGTTTCACCTATAAAATCTGCCACGAACTTGGTTTTGGGTCTATCATATATGTCATCTGGAGTCCCTATCTGTTCTATTTCACCTTGGTTCATTACCGCAATTCTATCTGACATAGTTAAAGCTTCTTCTTGATCATGAGTAACATATATGAAGGTTATTCCAAGTCTTCTTTGAAGATGCTTAAGTTCAAACTGCATCTGTTTTCTTAATTTTAGATCCAAAGCCCCTAATGGTTCATCGAGAAGTAAAACCTTTGGGCTATTTACTACAGCTCTTGCAATTGCAATTCTTTGTTTTTGTCCACCACTAAGCTGTGAAGGATATCTATCTTTATAACCATCAAGTTGTACTAAACTTAAAGCCTTGGTAACTTTATCTTCTATTTCTTTTTTGGGTAACTTTTTAATTTTTAGACCAAAAGCTATATTGTTGAATATATTCATGTTGGGAAACAACGCATAATTTTGAAATACAGTATTAACATCTCTTTCATAAGGATGCTTAAACGAAACGTCAACACCATCTAACAGTATTTGACCTGAAGTTGGTTCTTCAAAACCTGCTATCATTCTTAGCGTTGTAGTTTTTCCACACCCACTTGGTCCGAGTAAAGTTAAAAACTCACCTTGCATAACATCAATGCTTATATTATTTACTGCTTTATGCTCTGTAAAATACTTATTCACATTTTTCAGCTTAATCATACTCTCCATTCCATCACCCTCATTTTACAATTGGTATTATTATTTTATTATTATATGCCTATATAATTTAATAAAACTTTAAATTTAACTTTGATTTTTTAACAATATTTATGTTACATTACCTATAATTTATCATATTAATAATTATTTTCATATATCCTTTTTGAACAAATATATCCTATTTTTCTTGTCTATTTTACACATTTAAGAAATCTGCCTATTTTTATTGCTATTTGAATATTAAATATCTCCTCTTCATTTCTTAAGTCACAATCCATTATTTCTTCAATACGTTGAGCTCTATATTTTAAAGTGTTTCTATGAATAAATAATATTTCAGCAGTTTTTTCAAGCTTCCCTCCACTTTCAATGTAAACTTCTAAAGTCTCTAAAAGATTTGTACCATTCTTATTATCATAACCAATAAGTTTACCAAGTGTACTCTTATATATATCCTCCATTTCCTCATAACTATCTATTTGAAATAACAGCCTATATAAACCTATATCATTATAATGACATAGGTTAGCTTCTTTTCCGCTTATAGCTAAAACTTTTAATGCTTTTATTGCTTGAAATACGCTATTTTTAAAATTTTTCAACCCATCAACCGCTCGCCCTATGCCAATCTTAACTTCAAGATTTGAGGAGTATTCTTTAACTCTTTTTATTATTGTTTGTGCAAAAATCTTACTAGAATTTTTGTATTCGTTACCCAAAATAGGCACCATAACTATTATTGAATCACTTTGAACTGTTTTAATTACTTTTAGTTTACTATTTTCAAATATATCTAATACAATTTGTTCAATCTCTTGTTTCGTTTGTGTTATATTTTCATCATAACTAAGCTTATTATTATAAGTAGAAACTATAAAATTATTAATTTGAATTACTAAGGAATAATATCTTTTTTGAGAATTGTAACCATAAAATGCTGCCCTATTATAAATTTCTTCTGAAAATATTACATCCCCAAAAATGATATCCTTCATAAAATTATCCATTGTACCTTGTTCTATTCTATTATTAAATATAGCCCTACAAATGCTTTGAGTAACATCGATAAACTTAACTTCAAAAGGGAGCTCAAAAATAGGGAAATTCAGACTATTTGCTATATCTATTACTTTAGGAGGAGTCATTTCTATATATGGACCTATATTAATTATAAGCCCAGATAATTTTTTATCATTTAAATCTTCAACTAGCCTAACTAAAGTTTCTTCATCATTATTTAGTAGTATTCCAGTAGTTAAAACTATTTCACCACCTTTAAGCCATTCTGAATATTTAGGCTCTTCAAGCATAAGTACCCACTCAACAATCCTATTTAAACCGGCTGCTCCCGCTACTAATTTCAATTTTTCAAGATATGGTAACTTCATGATGGTTTCACAGGTTATAAACATTAGATTCACCCCTTCATTCATTTTATTTAAATACTATTACCAAAATATTAATTTGTCAACAATCATCCGACTTTATATTAAGTTATGTTAATTTTTAAGCATTTTTATTATTTAATATATAATTTATGTTTGATTATTTTGCAAAACTAGTATATACTTTAATTAAATTATAACTTTGTGCATTGTTTTGTTATTTTATGTTGATTTGTATTTTCATTTTTCGAATTTATCAACATAAAATCTATTTTTATATGAATCTATTTTAAGTTGGAGGTTTTATCAATGATCATATTTATAACTTTTTGCATCGCATTTATTTTAGGGATAGTAATAACCATTTTTATTTCATCTAAATTTAACAATTCTGAATTAAAGAATATCAGCATTGCTCTTGATAATTTATCGAGCAATAATTTCAATATCAATTTAAATCCAAAAGCTTACAACAAGCTTATATCCAAAATGGTTACCCATATTAATCAAATAAAAAAGAACACACTTGTAAATATTTTTGAAACTCAGGCTGTTTCCAGCCAAATCACTTCTGTTTCTCATCAGTTAAATCTAACGATTGAAGATACAATAAAAAACTCAAATATACTTGCACAAGAATCTAATGAGCTATCTCAATTAAATAATGAAAGCTATAATCAAATAAAAGCTACTGTTAGTGAAATCAAAAATATTTTAGAACTTTTTAAAACAATTAAAAGAGCTTCGTCGGAAATATCCTACACTTCAGCTGACTCAAAAAATACAATTTCAGATGGATTAATAAAAATTCTAGGGATAGTTGATGCAGTAAAGGAAATCAAAAGTTCTACTGATAATACTGTAAGCAATATAACTGAATTAAAAGGAATATCTAATGAAATAAATTCAATACTTGATACTGTCAGTAGCATATCAAATCAAACTCAATTGCTTTCTTTAAATGCTTCCATTGAAGCTGCAAGAGCTGGCGAATTAGGAAAAGGCTTTAATGTTGTTGCAGAGGAAATTCAAAAGCTTGCTCTTGAAAGTCAAAATTCAGTAATTGAAATTTCAAGACTGGTTGATAAGATAGGAAATCAAATTGAAATTGTATTTTCTGCACTTAAACCAACTCAATCAAGTGTCCTTAAAAGCGTTCAATATTCAGAAAGTATAGAGGGCGTTTTGACAGAAATAAAGCATTCTTTTGAAAATGTTTTAGAGTTAACAGACGAAGTGGCAAAGGTAGTTGATAATGAATCTCACCTAATCGAGCAGGTTGGAGAGGATTTTACCACTATGGAAATAAGTTTTGATAAAATAAATGAAGGTGTTAAAAGCGTATCTAGTACCGTAAATGTTCAAAAAGAAAGTATTACAGATTTGACAACAATGAAAGGATTTTTGATAAACACTTCAAAGATAATGGAGAAATATTCTGAAAAGGTTCAAAGTAGTTTAAATACTTCTACAAAAGATATTACAAACCAAAGCGAGAATATACTTAATCTCTTAGAAGGAGAGTTACTATCAAAATATTTACTTTTAGACTTAACTGAAAGTAATCATAAAAAAATACTTGATGACTTTTTTTCCAAACACCAATTTATTGAAGCAATCTGGACAAACGATACTAAAGGAAAGTTTATTTATTCTAACCCAGCAGCAGGCATTGCTAATGCTAGCATGAGAGATTGGTTCAATGAAAGCATCAAAGGAAAGGCGTTTACTTCTTCGGTCTATATATCATCAATAACTTCAAACCCATGCGTTACAGTTTCAATGCCTATAAAAGACTATGAAAATGAAATTATAGGGGTACTCGGTGCAGATATAAAAATAGAAATTTAGAATAATAGAGCTGTGATAACTTTAACATACCCGTTATCACAGCTTTTATCTTTATTAATTATAAGGTATGCGGCCAATTAATTATTACTTTTTCTACAACGACTATATGTTTAATTTCATCCTCACAAATGCTATCGAAATAATAATTATTATCTATAAAATATTCAATATATTTTAGGGTATTAGCAATTCCACTAAGATAATATAGTAAGTCTATATGTTCAGTATAATCTACTCTGTTATAATTTTTTATTTTTGTATCAATTTTAATGCTTAAAATATTAAACCAGGAGTAAAATCTATTTTGGTTTTTTAGTACATATTGATCTTTTATGTATGTTGATACCATATCTTCTAATAGTGTTCCACATGAACAAATACCACTAATAATTTCAGAATATCCAATTTCCTTACCGCAACTTGTACAATGATTAATTAATAGTGTATTGTGTATAGGGCACATTAAACTAGATTTTAATTTCCAATATATCTTAATATATTTTTCTTTCTTCATACCCATTGACCTTGCTGAGCTAAAGAAGATTTGGTTTCAAAAGGTAACGCTTTGTCAAATAAATCTAGAATGATTCTATATGTTTTATCTTTAAAATCAACTGCTTTTATCTCACGTCTGTTTAATACCCTATCTACTAACTGCGAGTTTTCAATAAAAATCTGCTGTATTAACTAGAAGGGGTAATAATAGCAGCCGTGTAAACAGGCCCAAACCTATCTAATCTTTACTCTTCTTACATGATTTTGTTATTGTCATATTTTAACACTAGCAACTAGAGCAGGAAATTGTACTCTTTTATGGTTCAACTTCCTGTTCTAGTTAAAAGCTTTAATTTAGATTTTTTTTATTGTTATTATAAAAAATACTAAACAAAGAGAAATTATTATTAAGGAAATAAACTTGCTATGTAAGCCTGTCCAAACACATATAAGCATTAGTGTTACAGTTACTAATAAAATCACTAAGCTTAATAACTTAAATTTATTTTTCATAAGTATTTCCCTTTAAATGTTTACGATTTGATAGTTGTCATTGAATTCACAATCCATTGGGGAATAATAAGAACCATATCCTGGACCAATACCTACAGGACCATGTCCAGTGGCTAAAACGTCTGTTGGTAGAAATAAAGTAAACCCATCGTTATTTTCCAAAGTTTGCCATATCCATATGGTAGACGATAATGCTAAGCCTATACTACCTATTAGAGCTCCTTGGGTTACTGTTATTCCTCCAACTGTAATAATCGCTTCGTCACCACCACAGAATAATCCTACAATACCAAGAATAGCTCCAGCAGCAATCCCAACTGCCTGTATCTTTTTAACATCGTCCTGACTAAAATATACAAAAATCCCCCAAGGATCTGTTGTAATTGAAAAACCAAGCCTTGTATCAGAAGAGCTTGACGAAGGTACTTTAGTATTCAAGTTTTTTGTACACTTACCTATTGAAATATTTTTTTGAGCTACTAGTTGTTCACCTATTGCAAAACCTTTTTCAATATCTGCTAACTCTTGCTTTGAAATTCCTAACACCTTCGTATCATAAGTTGTTAAAATCACTTTATTACCTTGCTTTTTGATAAACTTTTGAAGTTTTAATGCTAATTGAGTACCTTGTTGATATGTTGATGTCAAAGATTTTGTTGATGTAGAATTAGTAAGTGTAGCAGCATTTGCTGTAATAGAAAAACTTACAATCATTGAAAACATGAGCATGAATGAGAATGTCTTTTTAATTAAATTTTTATACATCTTTAATCTTCCCCTTTCAAAATAAATTTACAATTTATATTATACATTATATTTTGTTAAAATTTTGTAGAAATTTGTAATCAACAAAAATTTAATTATATTGGTTGAAATGGGTTATAAAGTTTTATTTAAAAATGTATGGACGGAACTAAAAGAACTGTTCCATTAGTACCCCCCCAATATTTGAAAACATATTCTGAATTACAAAATACAGGAGTACATCGAATAGATTTAGGTTTAAATCTTTTGTGAGATTTCAAATAGTTTGAGAAAAAATCAACGAAAAATAGCCATTTATTAATATAATATTTCAAATAGTTTGAGAAAACTTTTCAAGAAGTTTGAGAAATTCTTGTTATATTTCAAATAGTTTGAGAAATTCTTAATTATAATTAATGCCTTTTCTTTTATTTAACAAATATTCTAATATACAAATTTCAGCTGTATTTTTAGATACACATAGCATCTTACCACCATTTTCATTGATATCTACAGTTATATCTATATTCTTTGATTTAATAACATTTAAAATTTCATCAAAACTTATACCTAATTTTTCAAAGGAATAATATAATGAATTAAGATCTATTTGAGTATGTGATTTACCGAAATTATTATGTCTTATAAAATCTTTGAAAAAATTTACAACCTGCTGAAGATTCACATATTTCGCTCTTTCAGTTTCAATACACGTAAATTTAAAACGAATAAAATCATAAGGTATGTTAAAGATGGAACAAATTAATCTTTCTTCAATATAGTAATATTTTCTGAGACTAGATTTTAATACATTTGAAAAAAATTCAAATGTATAATTGTCATAAAAATAGCTATAAAGTTCCTTTTCTACTATCCTTACTTTTAATTTAGAACGGATTTTAAATGAGATAAAATATGTAACGGGATTGAAGGTATATTCATAAAAATATAATGATTTATTATAATATGCATCTGCTGAAAAGAAATAATTTAAATTATCTATAAATTTGTAGAAATTTTGAGGCCAATTAATTATTACTTTTTCAACAATTTCTAAGTGTTGAAATAAATTTGAATTATTATTTTCAATATCATATAGATTTTTTTCTCTAAAGTAGTCTATATGATATTTTACAATATCATATAGTGGAGATACTAAATCAATATATTTAAAATCATTTGAAATTTTAAAATTTTTAATATTAGTATCTTGATTAAATTTTAAAACATTGAACCATGAGTATAATCTTCTTTGATTATTTAGAACATACTCATTATTTATGATTGTTGAAGGCATGTCCTCCAACTTAGTTCCACAAGAACAAGTTCTATTAATAAATTCATTATATGTTATTTCTTTACCACAATTTGTACAATGATTTATTAATTCAGTATTATGAAGTAGACAAACATGAATATATTTTAACTTCCAATATATTCTATCATAATTGTCTTTTTTAAAACACATTGGGCAAAAGCGATTGCTATTTTCATTATGTGCAAACGCATGATTCTTTAGGTTAGAAGCATTAAAATAATAGTTGCAATTTAAATCCCAAATATTAAATCTATTTATTGTCAGTTCCTTTATTTCTTCAAAAGAAGTATTTGTAGCCGAGGCAATTAATTCAATTGATTTAGGCTCTATATAGATATCATAACTATCTGAATGTCTCTCAACAGGTTTGATGTCAAATGCTTCTTTTAGCCATTCATATTTGCACCTATTTAATTCTTCTAATCTAAACATATAATTTGATAAGCTTTCAAATTCAAATGGTTTTGGTCGTACTAATAATTTTATCTCCATAAAGTTTACCTCTAAATTATATTTTTATCCAACTTTATCTAATCAAAACTATTTCATATACTTATTTTTTATAAATTTTCCTGTGTTAAATGTTGGTGAAAAAGGATTTATTGGATTGTGATGAAATAACTTATTATTATATGCAAGAAAAAGGACTTCCTCATCTATCAAAGGTTTATTCATTTTTAATGCTAAACTTGTACTTTCTGTTAATAATATTTTAGTGTATCCCATTACACCTTCAGTTGCTATAAATATTCGTTCCCATAGCCCTGATTGCGCTAAAGAAGACTTGCTTTCGAAAGGCAATGCGTTATCAAATTGATCAAGAATAATTCGATATGCTTTATCATTATAATCAAATGCTCTAATCTCTCGTCTATTTAATACCCTATCTCCCAATTGTGGATTTTCAATAAAAACTTGTACTGAGTTTGGTAATCCAGCAAAAACTACAGGAATTCTTGTAGCGTTAATTAGATTTTTAAGCCAATCAGAGCATTCTAAAATCACCTTATGTCGTTTGCTATCTATTAAATGTTGAAATTCATCTAGTATTATCATTTCAACTTTACATAGTTCCAGGAAATCTCTTAACTTTTTTGTGTTCTTTGTAATATTGGATTGTTTATATGTAAATGGATCTCCAATAGCTTCTAGAAGTTGAAAAACAAATCCTCCAGTATATAGTGGAGATGGTACAATGCAATATAAAATTGGTTTAATTGTCAGCTCATCAGTAATAATATCAGGATATTTTTTTATGACTTGTTGTAACGTTATTGATTTTCCTGTCCTACGTTCACCACTTAAAAACATACATTGCGGTTCATAGAAATTTTTTTTGTTTTTGCACTCATCTATCGCTGATATTATTTCATTCATTTTAGGATATTTAATAATTAATTTATCAACATACTTAACTTTTTCTTCATTGTTCAAAGATAATATTCTATGTTTTTTAATTTCATCTTCATTGACAGAAGTTTTTAAAACGTTATCTCTATTCATTTAAATCCTCCTAAAAGTCATCAATTATTTCAAATCCATCATAATCATCTGACATAAGTAATTCCTGAGATTCATTTTTACTATCACTAATTTTTTTTGTCATTTTTGACTGTACATTTGTCTGATAATTATTTTCAATTTCAATAACATCTGTGTTTTGCGATTTATAAACTATTCCTATATCTGAAACATTCTCATTAGAAGGTAATATTACATTTTCATCAATTATATTTAATACATTTTGGGATTTACAAGTTTGGCTGTCTTCGGAATCTAAAATAATATTTATAGAATTATAACCTTCAAACTTAGCTTTTTGCCTTTTAGAATGCCTATTTTTCTTAGAATTTTTAATATTATTGTTAACTTCTTCAACAATATCATGATGTGCTTTTGCTAATGCAACAATATTAACATTGCCTAGTTCATTCATTGCTCTTTTGCAAGCTAATCTATGTTCTATCTCAGTTAAATTTTCGGTATATTGATGATTTACAGATTGAGCCTGTATCCATTTATTTTCAATCATATGATCATAAATATATATTTTATCTATATTGAAAGGATCATATTTTACTTTAAAACTTGTATGTAATCCATTATTCGACACTGAGAACATATGATATAGCTTATTTAATTCTGCCGAATTGTAATTTAAATTCATTAATTCTATGCCAGTATTTCTAATCTGTCTATATTCAACTTTCCCAAGAAGTATAGGGAGCTCTTGAATACTATTGGGCCAGGCTACGGGATAAGTTTGTACAGCTTTTGCCCATATTTTTGATGGAATTCCACCTGCACCTTTATGATAATCTTCTAAATATATATCTATAATCCATTTATGAAGTAATTTAACAAATAAACTTAATGGTATACATGCATCTTTGCTAGGATTTTCATCATTGCTTAATTGAGTGAAGTTTGATCTTGTAGTTCCAGGAAGTTTATGAACTAAACCTGTACATGAAGTTCTCATAAACCGCTCAATTGATCCTTTCCATTGAGGCATTCTTACAGGACAAAATTGCAAATCAATTCCTAATTGGTATGCAGCATCCTTCATTGCATTATTTTTAAACCCAAGACCATTATCTACAACTATTGTTTGTGGAACACCATATGCTTTCCATTCATTTTTTATGTCAGTATATTTACTTTTTACATATGACTTATCCATAAGTATATGTCTAATACAAAGCATTACATCTTCCCAACCTTCACCACCAAAACTAACACTAAATCCAACAATAGATCTACTCAACTTATCTATTGCCGCTATAAAAACAGGTTTAGGCATAACATCTCCATCTTCATCTGTAATAATTAAATCTAAAGGTGTACCATCAATTTCTACTCTTTCAAGTGGATATTTGACTTCTACACCTCCATTTACTTGTTTAAACCTATTGTCTGCAGTCTTCTTACTAAACCTATTTGCGATTAATGCATATTCTGGTATTGCATTTATGTATCTCGAAATTGATACATAAGAAGGTGTATCTATTTTGACTTCTGCAAATTCATTATAATCAGATATTTTATCTACAACATTTATATAAAGGTCGTACATTGATACCCGTTGTTTATCAAAATAGAAGTTACTAATTTCTTCATTAATGAAAGCCAATACAATTTCACTGCATCTAGCCTTGTTTTTACCTCCACTTCTTGAATAACCAGGTATAAGTGCTCTTATATCTTGATTGCTGGCTTCATAGTCTTTAACCCATCTATAAATTGAAGCACGACTAACTTTTTTAAAATAACTACTGTCAAAAATTTCATGTGCTTTTTCTATATTATTCTCATAAGAATTTACTTCTTGCACTCTTTTATCTACATTCTTAGCACCTAATAAATAATTTCTACCAATAATCAATGGCTTGATAACATTTAATCTAAATATTGCCTTATCTTTATGTTTTTCGAATTCAAAAAAGCTAGTATCAAATTCATTATTGCCATCAGCTTTTTTATCTTTATTTTTAATGCTATCTATTTCAAAATGCAAATTTCCTGAGTCTAGCTGTTTTATTAATTCTTTTTGGGTAAATAATATTTTTTCATCAAAAGTTTCATCTAAGGTTTCTACTTTTCCATCTGAAAGTAATCTAGAAATTATAAATATTCTATTTTCCAATTTAAATCTAAGACCTGAATGTAATTTTATATGAAACAAAAAATCACTTCCTTCTATAATTTCACAATGCTTGCATCGCTTAATGGCTCATCTAAATTTGTTTTAAGAATTTGATTAAAAATCAATGAAAAAATATATACCTTAAATTTTTCATTATTACTATTTGCTATACGTGATAATAATGTATTTATATCTAAAGAGTTATTAAATAATTCGTTTTTGATTCGTAAAACTTCGGCTGCAGGTACTTCAACATTAGAATATCTATATAAAAATTTAATGTTATTTAAAAATGATCCTTTTTTTATTTCTCTATCGGTTACAAACTTATATTCAAATTGATTTTGGAAGCAATAGTTGGCAGCAACATTAAACTTAACTACTTTATCTTCATCATTTAACAATTCAATAAGTTTATGGTATGGTTTAACTTCAATAATTTGAGTTTTTTCTTGTCTAACTACTTTTAAATCTGGTGTATATGTTCTTTTTCTTTTAAAATAATTATATTCAAGTGTTATAGGTTGTTCTGTATATGAAATTACAGTTCTATCAAATTCTAAAAGATACATATAATCCTTTTCCAATAAATATTCGTAGGCGATACTTCTTTTATTCCTTAAGCTAGGGAAAAAACCAGTATTCTTTATAACACCCCCAGAATTATTAATTTTTCTAACAGGTTTATCCAATATATATCCACCTCACATTTTTATTTAAATTAATAATAATGAATTTTTAAGTTTTACAAGATTGTTATATTTAGTAATATCTTTGCTTGAAATATACTTTATAAATTTTATTGGAATGTCTTCATTAATAAATTCTGAAATAGTGTGCTGAGTTTTCATTAGTAAATCTATTACTAATTCGAAAGGTATTATATATTCATTGTCATTTCCTTCTATAATATATCCGAAATGGTTTTCAATACTATTATAGCTTAATTTACGCATGAAATATATAATTTTGATGCATAACGTCTCTTTATATGATAATCCTGAAATTTTTTTTAATTTAGGAGTATTTTCTGTCATCAAATAATCCCACGTTTCATATAATATATTTTCTTGTTTATTAATAACATAATTATAATCTTCTATAGTTTGAAGCTTATGATCACAAAATGAGCATACTCCAACTTGACCATTTTTTGCTAGTAAAAGAATTTTTTTATTACACTTTGGGCAACTACTAACTAATGGCACCTTATGAATCATGCAAAAATCTATGCCTTTTATTTGCCAAATAAGTTTATAAGCCTGTCTTTCATTTAAACACATTGGACAATATCTCCTATGAGTAACAAAAAAATTTCTAACAAACGAATAAGTGTTAGAAGTACTTTCCAAATTAAAATTTATTTTTGCATCAATTAATGAAAATAACGACATTTTTTTCAATGTCCCATTCTCAAGCATTAAAGAATTTTCAAAACTTGATAAATCAAAAACTGAATTAGGATTAACATCAAGTTTTATTGATATACAATTTTGATTATTTGTATATTTTTTTTTAGTAAAAGTTCTCCATATATCATCTGGTGATATTAAATTTCTAATCGACACTCTCTGAATATAACTAGAAAGTGTTTCACAATCAAATGGCTTAGGTCTGAAAAGAAAATATCTGTCCAATAATTTCCCATCTCCTAATTATATTAATAATAGGATTATTGACACAAATACAATATTTAATCCAAATTAAATAAAAATATTATGTATTTTCTATCGAAATAAATGTTATTGAGCATGCTAAATATTGATGTTATAATTAAATTAATTATACAATTGGAGGAAAATAATGGACCATAGATGTCAACAATTCACACCAGAAAAAATATCAAAAAACATGATAGATTTAATTGCTTATGATGAAAATTTATATGGGAAAAAAGTACTTGAAAACTCTTGTGGAGAAGGTAATATTTTGAAGCTTGTTGTTGAAAGATATATTTTAGATTGCCAAAAAAACGGATATTCTAATTCTGAAATTAAACTTGGTTTAGAGAATGATATTTTTGGAGCAGAAATTATAGATACAACTTATACTAAATGTATAGATAATTTAAACAAAGTTGCTAAAAAATATGGAATTATAAATATTAATTGGAATATTACCAACGAAGATGTATTAAAAAATCCGTTTAATATATATTTTGATTATATCTTAGGTAATCCTCCATATATTTCCTATAAGAATTTAGAGACAGAGGTTAGGGATTTTATAAAAAATAATTATGAAACTTGTAAACTTGGTAAACCTGATTATTGTTATGCCTTTATTGAAAATGCATTAAATTATCTTAATGATAACGGAAAGATGGTCTTCTTAATTCCTAATAGCATATTTAAAAATGTATTCGCTAAGAGATTGAGAGAAAAAATTTTAACACATTTGATAAAAATTCATGATTATCCCAATCAAAAATTATTTAAAGACGCTTTAACCTCATCTGCAATTATGCTACTACAGAAAAACAGCAATTTAAATCAATTTGAATATAAGAATATAACTCAAAAAAACAGCAATATTATTAAGAAAAGTTTGTTAACAGATAAATGGATATTTAAAACACAAAATTCAAATAATTTATTTGATAAAGTTTTTTTTAAAGACTTCTTTAAAGCATCTATTACAATTGCTACTCAAAGGAACAAAATATTTGTCATTGATATGAAAAAGAAAATAAGTTTGAATTTAGAAAATGATTTAATTAAGAAAGCTATTAGTCCAAGAAATAAGGTTTATAATTACAAAGAATTTATTATTTTCCCATACATAATAAATGGTGATAATGTTACCAAATTTGAAGAAGAAGATTTTAAAAAAAACTATCCTAATATATATAAATATCTTCTGGAGAATAAGGAAGAATTAGATAATAGAAAAGCTGATAAAAGTGCCCAATGGTTTGAATATGGTAGAAGTCAAGCTATTCAAAATATGGGACAAAATATGCTTTTAGTTTCTACTGTAGTTACTAATACAGTAAATGTTTACGATGTTTCTGACGATGAAATACCTTACTCTGGAATATATATTACAACAAAGGGAGCTTATGATTTAAAAGTAGCTAAATATATTTTGCAGAGTAATGAATTTTTAAATTATGTTTTAAAAATTGGAACACCCGCAAGTGGCAAATCAGTTAGAATAACTGCAGATGATGTTAATATGTTTGAATTTTCAATGTCAAAATTTATTTTTAATGAGAATAAATAATAATGTATCCAAGTACTTAATAAATAATACTGATTTTTCAAATTCAATTTAAGGAGATAAAGATATGGAAAAACTCAAATACATAATTGAAGATAGTACTATTGCAGAGTTATTAGGAGTTCAAAGTTTTACAAATAAAGAATCAGCTATGCTCGAATTGGTTAAAAATTCGTATGATGCTCAAGCGTATGAACTTTCAATAACATTTAAAGATAATGAAATTATTATTAAAGACAATGGAAACGGTATGAATTCAGATGACATCAAAAAAAATTGGATGCATGTTGGTAAAAGCGAAAAAGATTATGAAATCATTGATAAAAAGAATAATAAAAGAGTTCTTGCTGGTTCAAAGGGAATAGGAAGATTTGCATTATCACGTTTAGGTAGCAACGTTCAAATATATTCTCAAAAAAATGATGACATTAAATCAATATTATGGTATACAGATTGGAATGAAAGTACTCTTGCAGAAAATGATTTGATAGATTCAAGTGGTACAAAAATAATTATTAAAAAGTTAAGAGATAAATGGAAAAAATTAGATGCTTATATGTTAGCTGAGTATTTATCAAGAACCTGTAATGACGAATTAATGAAGATTCAAATAATTTTTGAAAATAAACCTATACCTGTAAAAAAATATTTTAAAGAACCGGAATTAGGAATTAATTGCACTAGCATAATAAAATTAGAATATGTATCTAAAGAAGAAAAATTGATATGTACAATGATTTCAGATGAATTTAAGGAAGAAGCTAATAAATATTGTGAAGATACAGACCTTAAAAATAATATAACAAATGTGAATATTTTTGATGAATTAGAAGATTATAATGACATAGAATTGACAGGGGATGAGTTGAAAACCATACTGAAGATGTTAGGTGATTTTTCCGCTGAATTCTATTTTAGCTTAAAGACACCAGCATCTAAAGACGTTGAAAAATTCTTATATAAGAATAGTATTCTCTCTGAAAGATATGATAGCGGAATAATTTTATATCGTAATTCATTTAGTATTTCTTCTTTTGACGGAACAAAAGATTGGATTGGTCTTGGAAAACGATCAAGATTATCTCCAGCTGCTGCTACTCACCCAACTGGGGCTTGGAGAGTAAGAGAAAACCAATTAGCAGGAAAGGTAGAAATTGATAAAAAGATAAACTATATGTTAACAGATTTAGCTAATAGACAAGGGTTGGATGAAAATACTTTTTATAAAGTCTTTGTTAAAATATTAGATATTGGTTTGTCAGAATTTGAAAGATACCGACAAAAAATTATACGAAAAATAAATAAAAAAAACAATGTTGATACTCAGAAGGATAAAAAAGTAATTGATAAAGTAATTAAGGATCCAGAAATTGTTAAAGATTTGTCAAAAGATGAGCTAAATAAATTTATTTTAGAAGTAAAAGAGTATAAAAAAGAAAATTCCGAGTATAAAAAAGAAATATCTTCTACAGAAGAACGATACAAATATGATGTTCGAATACTGAATGTTTTAGCAACGTCAGGATTAAAAGCAACTTCTATTGCACATGAGATGCACAATGATAGAAATAGTATTTCTCAAAATTGTGATTATATTATTGATGCGATGAAAGAGTATGAAATATGGGATTTAGTTAATGAAGAAGAGAAGACAAGATATGCATTTTCTAATATTCCAGAATTAATAAAGAAAAACAGACGTGTGAATGCTAAAATGATAACTTTTATGAATACAATGCTTTCAGAAGTTGAAAAGAGTCAATTTTATTCAGAAAAATATAATATATTGGATCTTCTAGATGAAATAAAAAAAGTTTGGGAGAGAGATTATGCATGGATAGAAATAAATTTAGATATACCATCATCTATATTATATGAAATACCAAAAGATGTATTAAAAGTAATTTTTGATAATTTAATATTGAACAGTATTCAACAGAATGAGAATAGTAATCATATGAGTGTATACATACAAGCAAATTTAAATAATAATCTTTTAGAGTTTTTATATAAGGATAATGGCAAAGGTCTAAGCAAAAAATATATTAATTACCCTATGAAAATACTCGAGGTTCATGAAACTTCAAGAAAGCAAGGACATGGTCTTGGTATGTGGATTGTAAATAATACAATTGTTATGTCTGGAGGAGAAATTAAAAGAATAGATGGTACTTATGGATTTGCCATACAATTTACAGTAGGAGGAAAAATCTAATGGATAGAATAAAAATTGTTTATGTTGATGATGAACCAGATTTTAATATATCAAAATATCTTAAAAAGTCATATAATAATAAAAATTTTGAAAAAGAATATGATGAGATAAAATTTAATAGTTTGGAAGGTTATGAAAGTTTAATTAATAATATAAAAATTAAGGAAGCTAATATTGTACTCATTGATTCTAAGCTTTTTGAAAATGATAGAGTAAATACTGGTAAATTTTCTGGTGAAGAATTCAAAATGATTTTAAAAAAAATATTTCCGTTCATAGAAGTGATAGTTATTACTCAAAACGAATTAGAAGATGATTATGGAACTATTTCTAAATATAAAAGTCAATTTCAGGATAGTCCAGAACAGTATTATGCTAAAAATCTCAAAAGTGCACTAGATAATGCAATTAGAAACATTTATATTTACCGAAATATCGCTAATAAGTTAAAATATAATGACGGTATTGATAAAGTATTAATAGAAAAGATTGTAGATTCTTTAGATGGAACAGCTAAATATGAAGAATTAACAACTAAGGATATTGATGAAATTATTAAAGTATTTAAGGAGTTACAAAGTGAAGTAGATGGAAAATAATTATAGAAATACAATATATTGTTTAAAGTTAGATAATATAGATAAAAAGAAAAAGGTACTAAATGCGGAAATAGTAAAAAAACACCCTAAAGTTAGAATAATATATAATAAGATTAAAGAAAATGATGGTGAATATAAATCCAAATTTATGAATATATACAATTATAAATGTAGTTATTGCGGCACTTCAGTTAAAAATATAGGCTTGAATCTTTTAGAAGTAGATCATTACATATGTGAATCAATATTTAAATCAAAAGAAATAGCAGGTAAAATAGAAAATCTAGTTTTAGCATGTTATGATTGTAATAGATCAAAAAGAAATTTTGTAATAGAAAATAAATATAGAGACGTCTTAAATCCTGATTTAGAAAATATTAATGATGTGTTTTTTAGAGATGATTTGTTCTATATTTGTATTTCTGACAAATATAAAAATGATGCTTTTATAAAAGCATTTTATAAGAAACTTAAACTTGATTATCAAACACGTAGATTAGATTTTTTGCTAATGAACCTTCGTGGTTTATGTGATAAAATGCAAGGCAAGCCTCAAGCAGAAAAACTCTACACAATAATTGAAAAATTACAACAAAAAAGAAATATCACAAGTTGTAAAAAGATAGTAGGACAAGCTATCTGCGATTAAGTATTTGATTATATAACTTTAACTTTAAATGATAATATTAATAAAAGAGTCGATAAATAAGAAGTTTTTTTTGGGGCGTTTTTTTATTTAAAACTATTTTATCCCAAACTTTATGAAGGTTGTCCCGTAATTTTTGAAAAATATCACTACCTTTATGAAAACTAATAATTGGATTAATGAGGAAAAAGTGATTTAATTGATATAGGCTATTTATAATAATGTATAGTCTAATGTCTGGATTAGAACCACATGGCGAAGATACTCCTACTAAAGTAGATGCATTATTATGTATTGTATTTTCAAAACTAATAATTTGTTAAATGAATAAAACATATGAAAACTAACAAGATTTTGTTAGTTTTTATTATTTAAAATTATATATAATACAAGTATAGTATGCATTATATATGTATTATTAACGTTTTTTTATTTTCTCTTGATAACAAAGGTGAATATGCGATATTTTCTTGTCCCCAATTCAAATATATTTTGATATGACTTTATTTAAAGTGTTACTATAACCTCATTTAAAACCTACACAACCACGTATTGAAGTTTTGTCTCAAACTTTTTGAAATTTTGTCTCAAACTTTTTGAAATAATTCTCAAACTATTTGAAATCTTATACTTTATTAAGTGATATTAAATTTTATTTAACCATAACCTTGACGTTAACGTTAAAATAATATATTATTATTATCGGTGGTGATAAAATGAGCGATAAATATTTTAAAATCGATGAGGTAGCAAAAATTACTGGCCTAACTAAAAGAACTATTAGATATTACGAGGATATGGAATTAATAAAAACCAATAGGACTGAAGCTGGATATAGACTATATTCTGAAGATGATATCAATAAAGTTAAAGAAATTAAAGACTTACGTTTAAAACTTGGTTTAAATATTTGTGAAATAAAAAAACTAATCGGTTTGAGAGATGATTTAGACAGCATATACCAATGTGAAAAAGTAGATATTAACACAATAAATGATGCTATTGCAAAGGTAAAATTGTTATATAACCTTACAGTTGAGAAAGAAGAAACAATGCTCCGTGTAAAAAATAATTGCGCTGATCATATCAATAAACTTACTAATATACTTTCTGAAAGCGAGAATAAAAAATGAAAAAAGATAATTACAAATGGATAGCTTTATCCTGTACAACTTTAGGTGCCCTTATGTCTGTAATGAATGGAAGCACCTTAATAATAGCCCTTCCAATCATGATGAAGGATTTAAATTTAGATATGGGTACTGTTACTTGGATTTTAATGGAATACCTTCTTATATTAACAGTACTTGTTCCTACAATAGGCAGATTAGCTGATATTGCAGGAAGAAAAAAATTATATGTAAGTGGTTTTGCTTTATTTACTTTTGCTTCGCTCTTATGCGCACTATCGAATAGTGGCATTCAACTTTTAATCTTTAGGTTTGTACAGGGCGTTGGAGGTGCTTTAATGCTTGCTAACAGCACCACTATAGTTGCAGATGCCTTTCCAAAAAACGAACTTGGGAAAGCTTTGGGAGTTAACAGTATGGTAATTAGTGTAGGTAATGTTATTGGACCTATATTAGGAGGCTTTTTAGTTAGCATAGGTTGGAGAAGCATATTTTACATAAATATTCCTATAGGTGTTTTAGGTACAATATGGTCTTTTATTCAGCTTAAAGAGCTAATAAAAATTCCTGAGAAACAAAAGTTTGATTTTCTTGGAACTATACTTTTCACCTTAGGAATGTTTCTTTTATTAGTATCATTAACGCTTGGAAGTTTTTCTGGCTGGTTAAATCCTGTTGTTATAATTATGATTATAGCTTCCATAATTATTATTGGTTTATTCATTCATGTTGAAAAAAACACGCAATATCCTATGATAGATTTAAGACTATTAAACACTAGAATATTAGCTTTTGCTAATGCAAGTAACTTTTTTAATGGTATAGCTAGAGGTGCTGTGAGTTTCTTATTAGTATTTTATTTCCAAGGAATAAAGTCAATGGACCCCATTCTTGCTGGGATATATTTAACCCCATTAGCTATATCCATGTTTATAATTTCACCGATTAGCGGTCATCTTTCTGATAAAGTTGGCTCAAGAGCATTAAGTTCTATAGGACTTATAATAACTGCAATTGGCCTCTTAGGCTTTATGACTATAGGTGCAAGCACTCCAATGTATTTAATAATTATATACATGCTTATTATCGGCCTTGGATCTGGACTTTTCTTTTCTCCAAATACGAATGCTATTATGGTGTTAAACGTCAAATTACGCCTAATTGAAACATCATTTTATTTCTAATCTTATTGAATGACTTACGTCAGATTACTACTATAGAAGCACTTTCTAGCTATAAAAAATGCTTTTTGCCACTACTTTT
>JAJXWJ010000131.1 GCA_021781655.1 Bacillota bacterium
TTAATTTTCAAGGACCATCTTGCTGTCATCTGACAGCTTAATTAGTATATCAAATCTTTTTCTTCTTGTCAACTACTTTTTTTATTTTGTTTTTTACAAAATGTTGTTTCTTTCGTAGCGACAAGGAGTATTCTATCATATATCTTTTATAAAATGTTACACAGATAGGTTAGTATATTAGTTTATCTTCTTATAAAGCTAAATTACTAGCAAATTCTCTATATTAAGCACCTTGATACACCAGATAAAGTTTATCGATTATCCATAGTAAAAATATATAACCACCTATTTATTTAATAATAACAAACAGGTGGTTACACAAACTCTAACTCCAAAGAGATATTTGCTTCTTGTAGAATTATCATCACCCTTTCACATATTATTTAACAAACCTTATTTACATCCTTAACATATTTATACTTCATACTATCTACAGGAACTTCACTGCCAACTAACAACGATAATGTTAGTTAGTTTAACTCATCTTTTAAACTCTAAACCTTTTATTCAAAACCTTGACACTTAATCTTAATTATTATACGATCTTGTTATTTTAACTAACTTATTAAAGCTAAAATCAAAATATAATTTTGTATCTTGCTCCAATGTAGTTAATGTTTTGGCAATTAGCTTATCCTCTGGTTTATAAATAAGAAATAAATACCATGAATACTCTATACGCTGAGCATCATTTTTCTGTTTTTCTAAACACTTTCTGCTATTTACAAATTCAAAGTACAAAGCCTAATCTCACAATATCGTATAATTTGATACAGCATCTCTTTAGAGTTAGAACCTGTAAGAAGCAATGGTTGCTTCTTGATACATATTATAGCACTTATTAAAAATTAATCAACAGAATATTCAGAAAATTATTTTTTATTTTTTTGCAATATCCTAACTTTATATGAACTCGATTTTCAAGGAACGCTAATCCAAATAGTACACTTATATTGTATTGCCTTTTTCTGCATTTGTAATTAACTCCAATTTATTTTGTAACTTAATTTTCCTTTAGGAATATTATGAATATAGACAAAGCACTTGAAGGAGATACGAATGCTTATTATTACAGCTTTAATATTTGCTCTATGCGCTAATATTGATAACTTCACCGTTGGAACTGCTTATGGAATAAAAAATGTTAAAATAAGCTTAGAAAGCAACTTGCTTATAGCAATTATTTCTTGCATAGGTACCTTTATTTCCATGTATTTTGGTAAGATAATTTCAAGCTTTACCCCTGGTTATTTTTCCAATATACTAGGTAGTTCAATTCTTATAATACTTGGATTATGGTTTATCATGAAGGAGCAAGACTTTTTTAATAAAAAGAAACATAATGATATTGTTAACTATGACAATTTGTTTATAAATCCAGATAGGGTTGATGCAGATAAATCTGGAAACATCGACTTAAAAGAATCCTTAACCTTAGCGCTGGCATTAACCATAAATAATTTTGGTCTTGGGATAGGTGCCAGCATAACAGGTCTTAGCATTACTTACACTTTAATATTTGTATTTATCTTTAGTATTTTATTCATAGCTTTAGGTGATATTTTAGGAAAGAAATTTTTAAGCTATAATTTAGGAAAGTATTCCAACCTCATTTCAAGCATCGTAATTATAGCCTTAGGCATTTTTAACTTGTTCTATTAAAATATTAATTTCCAAATAATCAGAAAAACAACTTCAGGAACTCCGAAAAATCCTGCTATAAGTGAATTTAAAAGCGTTATATTTAAAGTAAATCCGATTGCTGCTCCAAAAAAATTAAGAATGTGCAAAATAATTGTACCAATAATTGCATTGATAATTAATCTAATTAAAATTTTTATAGGTAATGATAAAATCTTTACTAAAATGAATAAACCTAAAATTGCGATTAAAAAATATAATAATCCAAACATATTGCTGCCTCCTTTTTTAATAATTATAATATAATATGGTAGCAATATTCAATTTAATTCGCCTTTTCTTCGATTTTAAACGTACTGTAATTTTTTATTTTTATATTAAGTTTTCTAGCTTCAGAAAGAAGGTAGACATATTTTGCTTTTGCAGCAGCTTCTCTGTAAATTGCGTAATCGATTAATATTGGGTCTTCTGCACATTCAAAATATTCCCTACATTCCTGCATTTCTTTTCTAGCTTCTTCTATAGCAGAAATTATACTATCACTTTTCATTTTTTACCTCCGATTTTATTTTATACTTCTTAGTTTGGACAAAACCTTCTAATTTTATTCTACTTTATTCTATGATTTTACTTTGATTTAATATTGGATATGGTAAGATTAGCCCTTCCTATTATTAGAAAAATAGATGATGATTTTTTTATTGTTTTACACGAAAAAAAGAGTCTTTCGGAAATATCTAAATCAAATGATTTGAACAGCAATAATATTGCATTCAACTTAATCATATATAACAAATAAGCCTATATATCTGCAAACTATAATTTTACAGACATATAGGCTTTTCTATTAATTGCAATTTCCTACATCATAGATAACTATATAAGAATATTGTTAACTAACAAACCAACACAATATATAAGTTTTGTTCTATTCCTTTATAATATTGGAACACATATTTCACAACAATGTTTATTTATAAGCTTCATGGAATATCGTTCGATAATAGGTCTTTTATTATCGATTTCATAGCTTCTTTTTGATAACTCAGAGAACATGTCAAGCCATGCTTTTTTCATAGCCTCTGCGGTATGATTTATTTTAAATACGCAATACTTTCCAGGAATAATTTCTCCAAAGTTAATATAATTATTATCTACCTTAAATTTATCCAAAACTACTAAACCTACATCATAACGGCAATCTTTAGGAGCTGTAAACTCTGGGTTATCTTGAGCTATTCCTAATATGATGGAAGCTTCACAGAGTAAATTTTTTTCTATAGCCCAATTTTTTAATTGTTCCATTATTGGCACATTGTCTGAGCCATAGGGTCCTTTTCTTCGTATATAAGCAATTTTATATGATGGTATCATTTCAATATTAACATCCATAACTTACCTCCTTTTCAACAAAGTACATCGATGTCTAAATTCATCATATAATGCTTTAAAATGTATTTCAACTTATTTTTTAAGATTATGGATTGTTTTATTACTGTAATTTTTCAAGCAAATCTTTCACGAGCTAGTCTCTTATGCGCGGTAATAATCGTATAACTATAAGCATTAACCGTTATTTCACAGTTTTCTATATTTATATACCAATTCTTACCATTTCTAATTATAGAAGCCTCTTTCTTTTGTATCTTTTCAACGCACCATTTAACTACATCGTCTACCTCTAAAGAAAGATTTCTTTTTATTCGCTCTATTCCTAACTTTGTTGTATGCAGTCTATGTAAATTTAAAATCAATTCCCCTTGATCATAATTCATCTTTGCCACCATATATTATCCTTTATACATTTCTGATTTGCATTATAAATACATTTTAGGTTCCTTTATATCCCTACTTTTTATTGCTAATACATTTGTAACTAGAAATCTGTGTTTATATCTAATTTCCCTAGCCTTTTTCGGACATCTCTTCACACAAGAAAAACATCGTATACATTTTTCTTCATCTATTTCTAAAGTTTCCTTGTCAATAGCACTCATAGGGCACAGCTTCACACATATATTGCAGCGACTGCATTTACTCAAATCTGCTAAAGGAGTTTTCGTAAATAACCTAGCACTATTCTTAGGCACTACTTTTGCAATTAATGGTAGTTTCCCTTTAGGAATTTTAAGTGAGACATCCTTCAAGCTATTGATATTTTGTATCTTTTCCATTATGCTTTTCCCAAATTGTTCAGCTTTATTTAAATCATCCTTATTGGGACGATTTTGTGCAATAGGCCTCTTCTTTGTTGAAAATGAGTGTTCTCCTATAAACGCACCTGCTGCTACTACCTTAAAACCTGACTTTTGAGCTATAAAATCAAGTTCATTTAAAACTATACCCTCACCAATATTTCCATAAACCCCAATAAGCACAACTGGCTTCCCATTGCCTTTTAAATCAGCTAAAAATGGATATACTATTTCAGGAATTTTTTCCTCATAGACAGGAACTCCAATTAATACTATATCTCCATCAATCAAAGGAGATTCATCATCTCTTACTTTATGTAAGGTTATATCAATTATTTTATCATTTGCTATCCCCATTCCTTTTACGATAGCATTAATAATCTTTTTAGTTGTACCTGTTGGGGAAAAGTATATTGTAGTTACTGAACTAATTAACATAGTTTTACCACCTCAAACTTACTTCTTTTTCTTTACTTTTGGCAAAGGGAGTTCTTCGTACATTCCAGTAATTAATCGATATAAAAATTCCTTGTTATCAACATCCTCAACTAAAAGCATTGGTTTTGCGCCCTCATAAGGCAATTCTTCAATTGCTTGTGGCATCAACTGTTTGCTCGCTTTGGTTATTTTGACTAAAAACCTATCATCATATATTCCTCCAAAAATTTTTCCTTGGAAATATAAAATATATTCTCCCATCATTTTTTTACAAGAAATATTGCTCAATGTATCTAACTGTTCAATAATAAAATCTAAATATTCTTTACTGGAAGCCATAAATTTATTCCCCTAATTCTTTTCTCAAATCTGCTATATAAAGTGCTTGCTGTTTTTTTAAGTATTTACCTACAAACAAATTCATTATAGGATTATTCACAAATACCTCTTCTGTAAATTCAATCTTCGTACCATTATTATTATCAGTACTAAATACACCAATCCAGTGACCTTTCATATTTTTATTAGTCATATCAAATTCGTATCGCTCATAAGGATTTTTTAAAGTAATATTAAATTCAGTAGTAAAATTATCTTTTGTATATTCTGTAAAAGAGTTTCCGTCTGGTGAAATATCAATTTTACTTAAATCGCTCCGCCACTCATAGTTATTGTTATTTGTAACTACTTCCCATACCTTTTCAATATCTGCTTTAAATATGGCTGTAATAGTGGATTTTTTCATAATACACATTCCCCCTCATAAGGCTATAATTTCTTCTCCATAAGATAAAATTTTCCTTTTCTCCAATTTGCTTTTCCTACTTTAGTATACCCTTGTTTATGGTACATTTTTAAAGCAACTGGATTTAATGAGAACGCATCAAGCCTTATCGCCTCTACTCCTTCACTTTTCAAATTTTGCTCAATATGCTTTAAAGTTAATGCTCCTATACCTTGATTTTGAAATTTCGGGTTTACGCACATTCTATGTACTACATTATATTTTGCATTAGGATATTCCCACTCTCCATTGCTATATTGTTCCTATTCATTTCCTCAATGTCAGCAGAGAATATGTTGAATATTTCTTGTAAATTTTCCTCTTCTGCAACTGTGAATATTACTTCTTCCAATCATTCTCCACCACACCGTCTATTTTTTATCTATTATTAGTATAAATCAAATGGATAATTTTGCATATAGTTACATATAAAAAATTATTACCCTAAAATAAAGTTAAATAAGTACCCTGTAAATATAATTACTTGTCTTTATAAAACAATCTCTTTATTTTTAATTCTTTCTTTTAAATTTTTAACCTTCTCTTCTATTTTAATTGCAATTTCTTTAAAAGCTTCATCGTCTTTACCTGTAGGATCGTCTAAGCCCCAATCTTCTGTAACTTTTGCCGGCAAAAAAGGACATACTACATTACATCCCATTTTTATAACGATATCAACTTGTGGTATATCTCCTAGAAGCTTAGATTTATGCTTTTCATTCATATCAACCCCATACATTTCTTTTATAATTCTAACCGCATCTTGGTTTATTTGAGGTTTGGTTTCAGTTCCAGCAGAATAGGAGTCAAAAACATCTGCTGCAAACAAGTTTGCTAATGCTTCTGCCATCTGCGATCTACAAGAGTTGTGTACACATATAAATGCTACTTTAGGTTTCATATTTTAACCTCCATCTTATTCACTATTTTTTATAATTAAAATATTTTCTTCCCCAATACAAAGCCACATTAACAAGTGCTATCATAACGGGTACTTCAATAAGTGGTCCGACCACAGCAGTAAATGCTTCCTGAGAGTTTATGCCAAAGACT
The DNA here is from genome assembly GCA_021781655.1 of Bacillota bacterium. Taxonomy (GTDB): domain Bacteria; phylum Bacillota; class Clostridia; order Clostridiales; family Clostridiaceae; genus JAJXWJ01. The sequence goes on from JAJXWJ010000131.1 coordinate 6,112, forward strand.
GCCACTGCAACTGCTATTGCAAGTTCAAAATTATTGCTTGCTGCTGTAAAGGAAAGGCTCACCGTCTTATGATAATCTACACCTGCTTTATAACTGATATAGAAAGACACTGAAAACATGATTAAAAAATATATTACTAAAGGTACTCCAATCCTAAATACATCCATAGGAAGCTCAATAATATACTTTCCTTTAAAAGTAAACATTATTATAATTGTAAATAACAATGCTATTAATGCTAGCGGACTAATCTTTGGTACAAAGGTTTTTTTGTACCATTCACTTCCCATTTTAGGTTCTAATAATAATCTTGTGAGCATACCACCTATAAAAGGTATCCCTAAATAAATTACTACTGATGATGCCACTTCACCCATCGATACATGAACTTGCATCCCCGTTAGTCCAATTGCTTTAGGTAGTACAGTTATAAAAATGTAAGCAAAAATAGAATAAAACACTACTTGGAATATAGAATTAAATGCTACCAATGCTGCAGCATATTCATTATCACCATCAGCAAGACTGTTCCATACTATAACCATTGCTAT
>JAJXWJ010000132.1 GCA_021781655.1 Bacillota bacterium
GGCTTAATGAACTCAGAGATTATATAGCGATTAATAAAAAAACAGTAAAAGAATTTTTAGAGAAACAATTACCTATGCTACATTTAGTTGAGTCACATGCAACATATTTGCTTTGGGTAGATTGCAGCAATATTACAGAGGATACAACCTCATTGTGTAAATTCATAAGAAAAGAAACTGGACTATATATTACAGAAGGTAAAGGTTATGGTGATACAGGAAAAAGTTTTGTTAGAATAAACATAGCATGCCCTATGCAACGATTAAAAGACGGCTTAGTTCGGTTTGAAACTGGAATTCAATTATTTGTGAAATAAAATTTCTTGAACAAACATTTTGCAGTCTTAAAATCTGAAATGATAAAAAGTGAACCGCAGATTGCAATAGCTAATAGTTAAAACTTACCTCGGTTCACTTTCTAACGAATTTTAGTTGAGACTTAATTTGCAATCTTAAAAAATTTGAAACAGCCCCTTATATAAAATTTTACATTGCCTCCTCAATAAACTGTGTATCAACTTTTTGGTTAATATTTTTAATCAAGTATACTCCATATATAACTAAAAACAATACCATAAATAAAGCGGAAAATCTATACATAAAAGCGTAACTTTTAGCTTCAGCAACAAAGCTTAAAATAATAGAACCAAAAGTAAAACCAAGATCTAAAGAAGATAGAAACGTACCATTAGCTGCCCCTTTTCTATGAGAAGGAGATCTATTAACTGCCCAAGTTTGGAGAGATGGCTGAACTGCTCCATAGCCTAAACCATAAAATATGGAGGCGATTATTAGTAAAAATACAGAATGTACAAAAGAAAGAAGGACAAGTCCTACTATCATAGATACAGCACCAGGTAAAATTACTACTGCATGACCTATTTTGTCAAATAGTTTTCCTACGAAAGGCCTTGTAATTAAAATTGCAACAACATGTCCAACAAAATATATCCAAATAATATTCATTTTAATTTCATTTCCATATAGCATTATGTAGCTCATTATTCCGCAAAGTGTGATTGATAATAATAGACATAAGAAGGATGGAAAAACTGCCCTTTTTTCAATTAATTCTGAAAGCTTGATTTTTCTTTTTTTTGAAGGGGTAATTTTACTTTTAGAAATCTTAAGGCCAAGTAGTGACAAGATTGAAATAAATACGAAGCTTATGGATGCAATAGCAATAGCATCAAATTTGTAAACATTCATCACCATTATTGCTACTACTGGTGCAATGGACATTGATATTATCATTGATAAGGAATAGTAGCCCATTCCTTCGCCTCTTCTTTCAGTTGGTACGATTTCTGAAACAACGGTAGCAATAGTAGTTGATGATATTCCCCAACCCATGCCTTGAACAAATCGAAAAGCAATAATGCCTTGTATTGGCATAAACATATAGAATAATGTGGAAAATGCTAAAATTGCAAGACCTAAAGCTATTAAAAATTTTTTGCCTATTATTGTGCACAAATCTCCAGCAAAAAATCTAAATATTAATGAAGTTATGGAAAAGCCGCTGACAACAAGACTTGCCTCTAAACTACTTCCCCCAATTTGTTTAGCATATGCAGGTAGAGTAGGGACAAGTAAATAAAATCCTAAATATGCAAATAAGTTTATTAATAATATAAATAAATAGTTTTTAGTAAATAAATTTTGGCTCTTTATTTTCAAATGATCATATCCTCTCTAGTTTTTTCTACAACTAATTTCATTTTTAATATTTTTACTTATGGACATAAGAACTTCCGAATACGTATTTAACTTTTCCTCTGAAATTCCGTCCAGTAACATTTTAAATAGGCTCTCAATAAAAGGTTCTACAGTATCTATGATGTTCCTACCGCTTTCCGTTAAATTAATAATAAATGCTCGCCTGTCATCTTTGCTGGGGATTCTTTCCACAAATTTCTTTCTTTCTAAAATATCTAATATTCTTACTATTGTAGGCTGATCTTTATCCGTTTTTATAGATAATTTTTTTTGATTTATGCCGGTTTCTTCTTTAGATAAGGTTTTTAATACGTTCCATTGCTCTGTTGTTAATCCAAATTTCTCTAAATTTGAATTTATATATCTAAGCATAATTTTATTAGTTTGATTTGTTAACATACCTATTTCTTCATCTTTTGACATTTTACACCTCGCAAATAATTGTTTAATATATAATTGTTATACTAATTATATATCAAACAATTATAAAATTCAAGTCATATGCTATTATAAAATCGAAACAGAATAATAAGACCCATAAAGACAACTAAAAACTTCTTCGGGGGGAATTGAGAAATTTTTAACTATCTCTATGGGTCTAAATAATGATATTTTTCTTTTGTTAATTCAAAAGGTTATATTTCTTCTAGTATTAAAATATCTTTTTCAGATACAATAATGCTGTTTTCAACCTTTTCTTTTGTAAAAAGATTAATATAGCTATTTTTTAATGTTAAGCTAGTTTCAAAAGTATTATGGTTTAAAATAAAATATATATTTTTATTTCCTTTAATTCGTTTAGTAATTTCAACTCCATCTATAGGATTAAAATACGAATTTAAAGAATAATTAGAAGCTATTTTTTTGATTAAATCATCTATAAAATTGTTTTCAGCATTTGTTCCAATGTAATATGCTTTGCCCTTGCCGAAGTTATTGCAAGTAAATACGGGACGACCTTTATAAAAATCGCTTCCATAAACACCTAAAGTTTCAGCACCTTCTAAATTTATAATATCGTAAAGCATGTCACATTTGTAGGAAGACTTAAAACCTGGTATGAAAGGAGCAATTTCTATACTGTTGTTTTTTTCCATAGGAAGTGCATCTATTTCTTCAATCCAAAGTCCTAGTAAGTCTTTAAAATCAGCAGGATAGCCACCTAGCTTTACTTTGTCATTTTCATCAACATAACCACTAAAGAAAGTAGTTATAAAGGTTCCACCATTTTCGACGAAATTTTTAATATTGTCAGCAACATTTTCTTTTATCATATATAAAACTGGTGCTACAACTATATCATACCTTGATAAATCACCTTCTGGTTTAACAAAATCCACAGGAATATTATTTTTATAAAAGCTTTTATAATATTTTTCGATTTGGGGAATATAAGTTAAATCGACAGAAGGACCGCTTGAAAATTCTACAGCCCACCAATTTTCCCAATCAAAAATCATAGCAACCTTTGAATCAAATATAGAATCTATAGTACAATCATTAAGCATTTTGAGTTCTTCGCCTATTTGAGAGCACTCTTTAAAAATTCTTGTATTTTCACTACCTGAATGAGAAATTATGGCAGCATGGTATTTTTCACAGGCGCCAACAGATTGTCGCATTTGAAAATACATAATGCTGTCTGCACCATGAGCCAAGGTTTGAAAGCTTTGCATTCTAAGTTCACCTGGCCTTTTTATGGTATTGTATGGCTGCCAATTTTGTTGATTTGGACTTTGCTCCATTAGCATAAAAGGCTTCCCATTTTTTAAGCTTCTCATTAAATCATGACGCATTGAAACTTTACTAGGTTCATCTCCATAACATGGATAGTTGTCCCAAGAAATAATATCTAGGTAATCAGCCCATTTGAAATAATCTAAAGGTTTAAAGGTACCCATAAAGTTTGTTGTGATTTTTATATTGGGAGTTATTTTTTTTATTGCCTCATATTCACCTAAATAACATTCCAAAATAGAATCAGACATAAAACGGTTATAATCAATAGCGATTCCTTGAAAATTAGTGCAAATTTTATTTTGACCATTCCACATTTCACTTAAAGCGGATGGAACAGTAACTTCATCCCAAGAATATAACGTATGTCCCCAAAATCTATTATTCCATGCATTATTTAAATTTTCTAATGAGGAATATTTATTTTTTAACCATTCAATAAATTTTTTTCTGCAGTTTTCGCAATAGCAGTAATTATCATATTCGTTTCCAATATGCCAAAGAGCTAAATTCTCATATTCCTTATATCTTTTTGCTAATTTTGTAGCTAGACGAACAGAAAATTCTCGATATTTTTCACTATTAGGGCAAAATTTCACTCGACCACCAAAGTGTCTTCTTCTGCCTTCAAAATCTACAGGAAGCATTTCAGGATATTTTTTAGACATCCAGGCAGGTTGAACTGCAGTAGAAGTTGCAAGACAAATGTTAATATCATTTTTTTTCAATTTATCAAAAATATCATCTAACCAATCAAAATCATAGTTATCTTCGCTTGGCTGCAATAATGCCCAACTAAATACTGGAAGAGTTACAATGTTAATATTTGAAAGCTTAAACAGTCTAATATCTTCATCGATTATTTCTTTTTGCCATTGCTCTGGATTGTAATCGCCACCGTAAAATATATATGGAAATTTTGAATTTATCATATAAATACCTCCGTAATTTTTTCGTTAATATAATTGTACTAACAAAGTAAAATAAAAAAAACATAAGTAATTTATACAATATTACTAGCAAAATTAGATAATTATTGTATAATGGTTGTGTTGCAGTGTTTCCCATAATTCCTTATTATATTTTTAGGAAGTGTTATGCTATGAAGAATAGAGTTGTTAAAATTTTTAATAATATAAAAATCAGAAACAAGTTAATAATAACTTATTTGATTGTTGCTATTGCAACCGTTTCTATAGTTAGTGTATATTTGACGATTAAGATGAACGATGTTGTTTCGAATAATGCTATAGAGAATGCAGAAAATAATGTTAATACAATGAAATATCAGCTAGAAGAAGTGCTAAATTTAACTACAAGAGTATCAGAAATGATTTATACAGATCAAGTTTTGTCTTCTATACTATCCACTAAATATAATAACTCAAGTGAAGCTTATGATGCTTATGCTAATTATAAGGTAATAGATACATATTTGAATTATTATAGTGAATTTGCTGGAATAACTTTATATGTGGATAATAACACCTTACTTTATACAAATGTAACTAAAGTTGATGATGCAATTAGGAATGAAGGCTGGTACAAGCAGGCAGTGGCACAAAAAGGTAAAATAATTTGGAGATATGGCAAAAGGGAGAAAGGAAGTTCAAATTACTTAACCCTTTTAAGATCAATTTACAGCGGTAACAAATTAGTTGCAGTTTTAGCTATCGATATTAATAATAGTAATTTGCTTTCTATAATAGACGATAGTCAAAATGAATTGATAGCTTTGGATGAAAAGACTATTCCATTAATAAATAATATTAACTATTTAAGCTATTTACCTAAAGATATTACAAATAATATAAGGTATGGACAAAATTATGTTGAAAAAGCAAATATAAATGGTGAAAATGATTATATAATTATAAATTCATTTCAAATTAATGGCTCCTCTTTGGATGAGTTTCAAACGGTTTCAGTACTGCCGGTTAAGGAAATTACGAAGCAGACTAATGCTGTTATTTTAAATGGAATAACTATAGCAGTAGCATCAATTTTTATATCGTTTTTAATTATTATATTTTTTTCAAGAAGCATATCGAAAAGAATAAAACTTTTAGGTGAAGAAATGCATAATGTAGTAAGGGGAGATCTTTTTGTAAGGGATAGAATTTATGGCAGAGATGAGATTGGGAAGTTATATGAAGACTTGAAATATATGATAAATAGCATAAGAAACCTAATAGATCAGGTTTATATTCAAAAAATCAAGGAAGAAAAGCTTAAATCAAGTCAAAAAGAAGTTGAGTTTAAGATGCTTTCAAGCCAAATTAATCCTCATTTTTTATATAATACATTAGAAACAATAAGGATGAAATTGATTTGTAAAAATGACAAAGAACTTGCTGATGTGGTGAAGCAATTAGGTAAAATAATGAGAAGAAATTTAGAGGTAAGTGGTAAAAATGTAACTTTAAAATCTGAATTGGACTTGATAGAAGGATATCTAAATATTCAAGCTATGAGATTTGAGGGGATGGTTACATATGAGGTAATAGTTGATGAAGAGGTTGATGTATCAAAATATAAAATTTTGCCCCTTCTTTTGCAGCCAATTGTAGAAAATGCATTTATTCATGGACTAGAAGAAAAAAAAGAAAAGGGTACAATAATAATTTTAATATTCAAGGAAAATAAAGATTTGATAATACATATAGAAGATAACGGTATAGGAATTGAATGTGAAAGACTGGATAAATTAAATGAAATTATAAATGATTTTGATGGTGAAAGTGAAAGCAAAAGTATTGGCATCAAAAATGTTAACGAAAGAATAAAGATATATTATGGCAAGCAATATGGAATTTCTATATTAAGTGAATACAAAATAGGAACTTCAGTAAAAATTACTTTGCCAATGGAAGAATAGGGGGACAAGAGTGAAAAATAAAGTGAAATTTGAGGCGACCTTAATTAAAGGTTCCTAAAAACCTTTTTTTTACATTATTAAGAAACTGGTATTAGTTATCGTTGCATTTAACTAATAAAGAAGTATCATAACC
>JAJXWJ010000040.1 GCA_021781655.1 Bacillota bacterium
CAAAGGATGGATTAATTCCCTATATTAGTAATTAATCCATCCTTTATTTTTTACCACTTCATAGTGTATTTATGAAAGTTTAATCGCTTACAATAATTGGTATTATTAGCTTGATGGCTATGGGGCACAGCCCAAACCCCTATAAGAGTGTAAAATAAAATTAAGAGACTGCCACCATCTGATTAGCGTGCTTAATTATGGTTCAAGAGGAAACATGGGCACAGCCCAAACCCCTATAAGAGTGTAGGATAAAATTAAGAGACTGCCACCATCTGATTAGCGTGTTTAATTATAGTTCAAGAGGAAACATGGGCACAGCCCAAACCCCTATAAGAGTGTAAAATAAAATTAAGAGACTGCCACCATCTGATTAGCATGCTTAATTATAGTTCAAGAGGAAACATGGGCACAGCCCAAACCCCTAGTAGGTTTCCTTGTTAAGGTCTATTTTTTCGGTGGTTTTGTCATCATTTTCTTTATGAAATTTGAACTTATAACCATAATGCATTGCTACAATTACAAGAATTAGAATTGGAACAATAGGAATGTGGTGAAATAATATGACGGCTAATACTATTAGTGTTATAGGTAAAGCGGCTACTACATGGTTGTCCTTTTTTATTAATAGCTTAGTTTTGTTACCTTTATCGATAGCTTTTTTTACGCCATCAGCAAATTCTTTTCCAGAAAAATCTTCTCCTTTAGTTTTATCTTGTTTTTCTAGATAGATTAAAGCCTCAACAATATCGCCATTACATTTTTCTAAAGCATTTTTAGCATCTTCATAGTTTACGTTAGCTCTTTTTCTTAACTCATCGATTAATTCTAATTTAATATTCATAATGAAAACCTCCAATTTGTTTTTTGTTTTATTTCATGTTTTTATTATAAAAAAATTATATTAGAGAAAAATTAATAAAAGATTAGAATTTGATTAGAAAATTTAAAGTATTATATAGAGACAATATATTTGCAAAGTCATATACTATAATGTAATCAAAATGCAGGAGTTTAATATATGTACCTTTGTGATTATTTTAGAGATGATGGATGCTATGGTGAAGAAATACAACCTTGCTGTCCATTAATTTGTAATGATTATATGGATAGAATTCAACCGCCAATAATACCACATATGATGCCCCCAAATTTAGAAGTACCAGATAGTAAGGGCTTGCCGCCAGGTCCTCCACCGCCATCAGCACCAACTAAACAAGCACAAGTAGCTGGAGGTTATCAGACATATGCTGTTGACCAAGGTTCCATAAGACGATGTGTGAATAGATACATTTATATATGGCCAAGGAGGGGACGTGGATTTTGGGCATGGCTAAATTATATAGGAAGAAAGTCAGTATCAGGATATAAATGGAATGGTTATAGGTGGATATATTTTGGAATGGATTTAAGGGAAATTGATAGTTTTGAATGTTATTAACTATTTAGGATTGTTGCATAATTTTCTGTTTTGCAACAATCTTATTTTTTAGCTTTTGCAACCAGTTGAGATGTTGTCAAATAATGAAATTTAGTGTAAAGTAGTGTAAGATGTATACGATAACAAAATATTAGGTATTATGTTCATGAATACGGGGGAGATGGTTTTATGATTTCTATTAATGCTTTAGATTATTTAGAATCTGTAGCGGATTTGCAAGTTGATACTATTCCTGGTGGTGTAATATATTTAATTGCTGAAGGCAATTCATATATTTGGAGAAAACCATCAAAAATCTTTGATATAGATTATTTTCAAGTCGGAGATACTATAGAAGAAGATAGTATAGTAGCAAAAGCTATGAGGGAAATGACAACTTTAACGGAAGACATACAAAAAGCTACTTATGGTACCAGACTTAGAATTACTGCTGATCCCGTAGTAGATGATGATGGAAATGTTGTAGGGGCTTTTTGCATAGTTTATCCTAGGCAGCATCCAGTTGCAAAAGCTTTTTCTGATTTTGCACCGATAGTATCTGAAGTGTTTCCAGAAGGCTCTCAAATTGTAATGACAGATTTAGAAAAAGTAATATATTCACAATCTTCAACTAAATTTAATATACCAAGTATAGGAGTTGGTTATAAATTAGATGAAAACTCTAATGCAACTAGAGTAATTAATACAAGAAAACTTGAGATAGTTGAAGATGATGGAAAAAGATTTGGAGTGCCTGTTATGATTGCTACATATCCATTATTTGATGAAGAAAATTCAAGTCAAATCATTGGCACTTTTGGAGTGATTACACCTAGGACTGTAGCTATTAGTCTTAAGAATATGTCCAATAATCTTTCTGAAGGCATTGGTGGGATTTCAAAAGCTATTGAACAGTTGTCTTCATCAGCTTCAAATATTCATGGAAATGAACAAAAATTAAACTCAGATATTAGTGAAGTTATATCATTATCAGATAAAATAAATCAAATTTCATCTTTTATTAAAGATATAGCAGATCAAACTAAAATGTTAGGACTTAATGCAGCTATAGAAGCAGCAAGAGCTGGTGAGGCAGGAAAAGGTTTTGGGGTTGTGGCAGATCAAATAAGAAAGTTGTCTGAACAATCCAAGAGTACAGTACCTCAAATTAAAGGGCTTACAGATGATATTAAAAATAAAATCGATGAATCGAGTAAAATTAGTACTGATTCCTTAGCTTCAAGTGAAGCCCAAGTTTCAGCAACTCAAGAAATTACATCTAATATTGAAGAGCTAAGTGCACTATCAGAAGAACTAAATGAAATAGCTTTAAAATTATGATAAAAAGACCTTCGAGATTATATTTCTCGAAGATCTTTTTCAGTATAGTAAACTATTCCTATGGCACCTGGTCCTACATGTAATCCGATAACCGCACCTATATCACATATGTTTACAGCTATATTTAATTTTTCAGATATCATATTAGCAAGAGCTTTTGCTTCATCATAACAGTTGATATGATGGACAACCACTTCTCCTAATCCGTAATTTTTAACATCTTGAAGAAATTTATCAAGCATAGCTAGGGTTGCTTTCTTTTTAGTTCGCACTTTACTAAAAATAGTAGTAACTCCCTTTTCAACAGTTAAAATAGGTATTATTTTTAGGATATTTCCTATTAAAGCACCTGCACCGCCTATTCTGCCACCTTTTTTTAAATATACCAAATTATCTGGAATAAATAAAAAGCGGCTTCTTTTCATATTATCCAGTGCTATTTGTTTAACTGTTTCAATACTTTTGTTTTGCAGAGCAGCTCTAGCAGCTACAATGGCAGCAAAGCCAAGCTGCATGGAATTTGACATAGAATCTATTATTTCTATTTTCGCATCGTTAAAACGTTCTAAAATCATATTTTTAGCTATGTGTGCTGTTGCAAAGGTGCCGCTCATTTTAGAAGAAAGAAATATACATAACATACTACTATTAGATTTAACAGCGGCTTCCATCTGCTTGTATATATCATCTATAGATGGTTGAGAAGATATAGGAATCCCCTGCTTTTCCATAAGATCATAAAAAGTAGTGTTATCTATTTCATTTTCCTTGAAACTCTGATTTTCGAAGGAAACGTTAAGAGAAACTACATGAATATTTAAATTACTTTTTGTAGCCTCATCAATATAGCTTGTGCTATCTGTTAATATTTGTACAGACATAAATTCATCCCCTATCAAGTATGGCATATATTATTGATTATAGCATTTTTATGAAATTTTATAAATGATAAGTTCATAATAGGTAAAATAAAAGTGTAAGCAACAAACAGATTACAAATTTTTCAAAGTGTATATCTAATATATTAATAATGTGTGAATTTTAATGTTTTTAAATATAATCAATGATAAAATAGTGGTAAATAATCGAAAATAATGTTTTAAAGAGAGAGGCGAATTTTTTAATGACAATCATTCAAACCATAATATTAGCAATAGTACAAGGAATAACCGAGTTGTTTCCAATTAGTAGTGTAGGTCATTCGGTAATAACGCCATATGTTTTTGGCTGGAAGTTAGATCCACTATTTTTGAAGGAAAATTTTTTACCCTTTGTAGTTATGATGCATTTAGGAACTTCTATAGCACTTATAGTATATTTTAGGAAGGATTGGGCAGAAGTTATTACATCAGTTTTTGGTAGTGGTAAAAACTCAAAAAAAATTGTCATGCTAATAATTATTGGAACACTTCCAGCAGCTATAATTGGATTTGTATTTGAAAAAAAGTTTTTAGATATATTTAGCAATGTTAGATACGCAGCAATATTTTTAATTATTAATGGTATATTGCTTTATGTGGGTGAAAATTCTACAAGAAGAGGACGTAAAAGTATAGAAAATTTAAATTATAGACAAGCAGCAGTAATTGGCTTGTTTCAATCCTTAGCGCTTATACCTGGCTTTTCAAGGTCTGGAGCAAGTATGACAGCTGGTTTTTGGATGGGACTTAAACATGAAGCTTCTGCAAAGTTTTCAATGCTTTTAGCTACGCCTATTATAGCTGGTGCTGGTATATTAGAGGTACCAAAGTTATTTAAGCCTGCAAATAGAGCTATATTAGGTTATTCCATAATAGGTGGTATTGTTGCAGCTATAGTAGCATCAATTAGCATTACGCTAATGATGAAATGGTTTCATAAAAAAGAAGTTAATGCAATGAGACCTTTTTCTTATTATTGCGCTGGTTTAGGAGTAGTAGTTTTAGTTTCAAGCTTTTTTATAGCTCACTAAAAGGTTAAAATTCACAATTATAAGGTGATAAAATGAGAGAAAAAATTGATATAAAGTATTTAAAGATTTACCTTTTTATTTTAATAGTTGTTATTGTAGGAACAAGTGGCTTAACTTTATATTTTAGTAAATTAAGTGAAGCTAGTAATGAAACCTACAGTTCTAGTCTTACGCTTAATGAGATTAAAGATGTTGCTAAGCTAGGTACTGTAGAATATTTAATGGAATCAAGGGTACTTATAGATGATAAAGGAAAAGTTATATTTTCATTAACTATTCCTGGAACAGAAAAAACTTATATTGCAGTAGCACAAGGACAAGTAACAGCAGGCATAGATTTAAATAAAATAAGTTACTTTAAAGTTAATAATGGTAAGGCAGAAATAAAGCTACCTAAATCTGAAATTTTATACAAAAGTGTAGACCCATCTACTAAATGGGAAAAGGAAATGTCTGGCATATTTGCTCATATTACACCCGAGGAAATTACAAAAGCTGAAGTACAGGCACAAAACGATATGGTAAATAGAGCTATAAAAGAAGGGATTTTAGACAAAGCTGATAGCAATGCTAAAAAACTTATAACAAATTATTTAAATGCAGCTGGGGTTAAAGAAGTTGTATTTGAATGATGAGGAAGAATAAAATAAAGATGTGACGCAAGTTGCCTCTATAAAAATCCTAAGAAAGTGCAACGCATTGAGTTTTAATTGACAAATGTCAATTAAAACTCCCTTTGTTTCACTTTTAATCTTTTTATAGCTTAACAATATGCGTCGAATCTTCTATTTATCACTGTAAAACAGGAATATTCATTTCTACAGTTGCTTCAGGCAATTTACCTTCCATTCCTAAATAATAATGAGTTATTGGGATTACGTCATCATTTAATTCGTATACAAGTGGGGTTCCAGTAGGTATATTTAAGTTTACAATTCCGTTACTTGGGATATTGTCTAAATACCGTACTAGAGCCCTTATTGTATTTCCGTGAGCACATATTATAACTTTTTTATTTGCTTTTATTGATGGACATATGAATTCCATCCAATATTGTAGAACCCTTTTTTCGGTATCTTCTAAGTTTTCCGTAAGAGGTATATCATCTTCTATTAAATCATGATATTTATATTCCTTGCCTGCATATCTAGGATCATCTTTTGTTAATGCAGGAGGACGTACATCTACATACCTTCTCCATTTATGAACTTGTTCTTCACCGTATTTTTTTATAGTTTCTGATTTATTTAAACCTTGAAGAGCTCCGTAATGACGTTCGTTTAATTTCCAACATTTGTTTACTGGAATCCACATTATATCCATTTCATGAAGTATAATATTTAAAGTTCTTATAGCTCTTTTTAGTACAGAAGTATATCCTATATCAAAAGTGTATCCATTGTTTTTTAAAATTTTACCTGCATCTCTTGCTTCTGTTAGCCCATCAAAGGATAAATCTACATCTGTCCAACCAGTAAATTTATTTTCTTTATTCCATTCACTTTCACCGTGTCTTACTAAAACAAGTTTATACATAAAATCCACCTCGATTAATTTAACTGTTTATTATTATTAGTAATTTTAAGATAATTTATTCACAATATTTTTCTAATACCTATCTATTTACACAGAACAGATGTTCGTATATAATTAAGGTAATATTATTATGGAATAGAAGGTAAGTTTATGAATAAGAAGAGAATTATATTTCATATCGATGTAAACTCGGCATTTTTGTCTTGGACTGCGGCATATAGGCTTCAGCAAGGAGAAATTTTAGATTTACGAACAATACCAGCTGTGGTTGGTGGAAATCCTTTAGAGAGACATGGAATAGTTTTAGCAAAATCTATACCAGCAAAAAAATACAAAATAGAAACTGGGGAACCATTATTTTCAGCAGTGCAAAAATGTCCAGAGCTTACGATAGTTAAACCTCAATATGATTTATATATAAAATGCAGTAATGCTATGGTTGAGGTTTTAAAGGAATATACGCCTAAAGTGCAAAGATTTTCTGTGGATGAGTGTTTTTTAGAGTTCACTGGTATGGAAAATGTATACGGGGATTACATACAATTAGCAAAGGATATAAAGGAAAGGATAAAAAAGGAACTTGGTTTTACTGTGAATATAGGAATATCATCAAATAAACTTCTAGCAAAGGTAGCTTCTGATTTTACAAAGCCAGACATGGTTCATACTTTATTCAAGGAAGAAATAAAATATAAAATGTGGCCCCTTCCAGTAGGTGACCTATTTATGGTTGGAAGAAAAACGGTGTCAAAATTAAATAAGCTTAATATAAGAACGATAGGAGACTTAGCAAACTTTGACCTAAGTGTTTTGAAGGCGGTTCTTAAAAGTCATGGAGTGCTTATATGGAACTATGCAAATGGTGTTGAAGATTCAGAAGTTAGGTGTGGTAATTTTATCAACATGAAGGGACTAGGAAATTCTACTACAATATCTTTTGATGTAGAGGATATAAGAACAGCTCATATGATTTTATTGTCCTTATGTGAAACAGTAGGAATGAGACTTAGAGATTCAGAAAATTTATGTAGTTTGGTTTCTGTGGTAATAAAAAATAGCGATTTTTTAATGTATAGAAGACAAAGGAAAATTTACTATGCTACAGATAGCACAAAAGAAATATCAAAAATAGCATGTGAGTTGTTCGATGAAATTTGGAAAGGGGAAGCTTTACGACTTATTGGAGTGTCTGTTTCTGAGCTTTGCACAAATGAAATGTATCAGATATCGATTTTTGAAGAGGAAAATATAGAAAAGGAAAGAGCCTTAGATAGCACTATTGATAAAATAAGAAGGAAATATGGCTCAAAAGCTATTTTAAGGGGAAGTTTTTTACATTCCGGAATAAATCCCATAAATGGAGGCATTTCTGAAGAAAATTATCCTATTATGAGTAGTATTTTGTAAGGGGTGTATGAAATGAAAATTGTGGCAAAGTCTATAGAAATGGTGGCATGGTTTTCAAAGGACGGAATTCCTCATCCTGTTAGATTTAGAATATCTAACGAAGATGAGACTGTTTCAGTTATTAAAGTTGATAAGGTAATATTTAGAGAAAAGGAAAAAATAGCAGGAAATAATATGCTTGTGTTTAGATGCCAAAGTAGAATATATGGCGAGGAAAAAATTTATGAAATAAAATATGATATTATAACTTGTAAATGGATATTATTTAAAATATAAAGGCTTCTAAAAATAAATTTATTTTTAGAAGCCCATAATAATGCTTTCTAATCTTTCTACATCTAATATTTTAAAACTATTTTTGTGAAAGTCTACAATGCCTTCATTTTGCATATTAATGAGTTCTCTTGAAAGTGAAGGCCTTAAAACTCCAAGTTCTTCTGCCATTTCTTTTCTTGAAGCATTGATAGTAAAGGTAAGGTTTTTATTTATCTTATAATTATCTAAAAGAAAGCTTGCAATTTTTTGCCTTAAAGTATCATAGGAAAGATTTGTTAGCTTTTTGTTTAACATCAATATTTTGTTGGATAATAGCCCCATAAAGTTATTTAAAAGCGTGGCATTGTTTGAACAAAGAGTTATTATATTTTGCTTTGAAATAAAAAGT
Source organism: Bacillota bacterium (assembly GCA_021781655.1). Classification (GTDB taxonomy): domain Bacteria; phylum Bacillota; class Clostridia; order Clostridiales; family Clostridiaceae; genus JAJXWJ01. Next base: position 8,317 of record JAJXWJ010000040.1, read on the forward strand.
ATAGATACATTTGAGGCTGCGACAATAGTTGAAGGATATTTGCTCATTTTAGAAAATACTATTACTTCTCCAAATATATTTCCTTCTGAAAGCTTTGCAAGAGTAACGTTTTTACCAGAGGCAAAAATTTTTTTTATCTCTACTTCTCCAGCTATAACTATACCCAGACTATTACAATTATCACCTTCAATAGCTATATATTGATCTTTTGAAAAGTCACAAATTGTAAGTTCGATTTTACTTAATATTTCTTCAATAGAATTATCATTAAAGCCTTTAAAAATAATACAATTTTTAAGTATAGGTATTATGTCTCTCATACATATCTCCTTTTTTAAAACTTAACGTAATGATTTTATTATATGTTACTACAATTAGTATATAAACACAATATAAGATGAAAAAGTGGGATAGTAGGTATATATCTAGATGCTTATGAAGTATACAAAAATAATAAAAGCTGTTATATTAAAAATAGTAAAACAACAATGGAGGTAAATAATGGATAGGATTATAAAATTAAAACCGGTATTTCAAGAAAGAATATGGGGAGGTACAAATTTAAATAGTTATTTTGGATATGAGTTGCCTTCAGAAAACACAGGAGAATGTTGGGCGATTTCTGCTCATAAAAATGGGGATTGTGAAATAGTGAATACTGAATATAAGGGTAAAACCTTATCTTGGTTATATAAAAATCATCGTGAACTATTTGGAAACATATCAAATGATGAATTTCCACTATTAGTAAAGTTAATAGATGCTAAAGATAATTTATCTATTCAAGTGCATCCTGATGACAACTATGCAAAAGATATAGAGGGAGAGGCTTTTGGAAAAACGGAAGCTTGGTATATAGTAGATTGTAATGAAGATACCTTATTAGAAATAGGACATAATGGAGAAACAAAAGAACAAGTTAAAAAGATGATAGAAGATGGAAAATGGGACGAACTACTGAATTATATTCCAATTAAAAAAGGAGACTTTTTCTTTATACCTTCAGGAACAGTTCATGCAATTTGTAAAAACACTTTGATATATGAGATACAGCAGTCATCAGATATAACTTATCGTTTATATGATTACAACAGAGTAGATAGTAAAACAGGAAAAGAAAGAGAGCTGCATACAAAAAAATCTATAGATGTAATAAAGGTGCCACAAAAAATAGATGAGACAATTAAGCCTAAGATGGAGGTCATAAACAATTCAAAAGTAACTATATATGCTGATACTGAGTATTTTAAAACAATTAAATACGATATAGATGGAAGCTTTGAAATTATGAATAAAGCACCATTTATGCTTTGTACTATATTAGATGGTGAGGCTACAATTAATGAAGAAAAGTTTTTAAAAGGAGATAATTTTATTGTACCAACACAACTAAAAGAAATAAAAATTTTCGGAAAAATAACAATAATAGTGTCTACACTGTAACCATATTGTATTAATAAAAAACTATAGCACAACCATTTGCAAAAGTATATACTTTTGCAAATGGTTGTGCTATTATGTTGCTAATAAATAAGAGTAGAGGAGTATGATTATGTTTAAATTAGCACCTATTTTTACAAACAATATGGTTCTACAAAGGGAATGTGAAATTCTTATATGGGGTGAAGCAGAAGAAAACAGTAATATAACAGCAGAAATATGTGGAAATAGATCACATTGCGTAGCACTTGAAGGGAAGTTTGAACTTATTTTGCCTAGGCTGAGTGCTGGTGGACCATTTGAATTAAAGGTATATACTAAAGAACAAGAAGTAAAACTAGAAAATATACTCATAGGAGAAGTATGGATTGCAGGAGGACAATCAAATATGGAGTTTAAGCTAAAGGACTCTATTAAAGGTAAATTATATATTTCCAACTCTAACTATAATGAAATAAGATATTTTAATGTTCCTCAAGTAGAATTTGAGGATGAAAAGGGGAAAATACCCCAGCTTGATTTTGAGGAGTGGAAAATTTCATCACCTGAAAACTCTGGAGATTTTTCAGCAGTAGCTTACCATTTTGCAAAAAACTTACATAATGATTTGAATGTACCAATAGGAATAATTAATTGTAATAAAGGTGGAACCTCAGCTTCTTGCTGGCTTTCAGAAAAATATTTGAGTGAAGATGAGGAACTTAAAAATGCATATTTAGATACATACTATAATATTATAGAGAATTTGAATGATGATGAAGCTGATAAAATGACAGCTGAGTTTTTAAAATCTCAAGAAGATTACGTTAAAAAAGAAGAACAATATAAAAAACTTTATCCAGAGAGAGGAGCAGAAGAGGTTCGTAGAGACATTGGTCTTTATCCTTGGCCACCTCCAGTAAATAGAAAGGCATATGGAAGACCAAATGGACTTTATAATACTATGCTGAAAAAAGTTATTCCATATAGAGTAAAAGGGGTGATTTGGTACCAAGGGGAAGAGGATTCTCAAAAACCGCATTTGTATAGAAAACTATTTAAGAAATTAATAGAAAATTGGAGAGAAGCTTTTAGAAATGAAAATTTACCATTTTCATTTGTTCAGTTGCCTATGTTTGATGATGATAGACCTGAAAGTTGGGCAATTGTTAGGGATGCACAGCTTTCTACATTTAGAAATGTGAAAAATACATCTATGATTGTAGCAGCAGACTGTGGTGAAGAAAAAGATGTTCATCCAAAGGACAAAAAACCTATAGGTGAAAGACTAGCAATTATTACCCTTGAAGATGTGTATAAAAAGTCTGTTAATGGACATTCTCCAATGTACAGTGGTTATGAGATTAAAGATAATAAAATAATAATTTCCTTTGATTACATAAAAGATGGAGAATTATGTACTATTGATGGAAGTCCTTTAAAGGGTTTTGAAATATGTGCACAAGATAAAAAGTACGTTGAAGCTCAGGCTGAAATAGCAGGAGATAAGGTTATAGTTTGGAATGAAAAAGTAGCTAATCCTGTAGCGGTAAGGTATGGCTGGAAAAATTATATTGAGGTAAATCTATGTAATGAAAATAAACTTCCAGCAGCAACATTTAATACAGAAATAAATTATTATAATATAAATAAATGAGGTATTAATAATGAATTATAAATTTCCAGAAAATTTTTGGTGGGGAGCTGCAACGTCAGGACCACAAGCAGAAGGAAGATTTAATAAAAAGCACAGAAGTGTTTTTGACTACTGGTACGATATAGAGCCAGATGCTTTTTTTGATAAGGTGGGACCGGATATAGCTTCTAATTTTTATAATAGCTACAAAGAAGATATAGCAATGATGAAAAGCATTGGTTTTAATTCCTTTAGAACCTCAATACAGTGGACAAGACTTATAGATGATTTTGAAACTGCTTCAGTAGATGAAGATGGCGTTAGATATTATAATTCAGTTATTGATGAAGCAATAAAAAATGGAGTAACACCAGTAATGTGTCTTCATCACTTTGATTTACCTATAGAGTTATATGAAAAATATGGAGGCTGGGAAAGTAAGCATGTATCTTATTTATTCTCCAAATTTGCTAAAGTATGTTTTGAGCTTTTTGGAGATAGAGTAAAGTATTGGGCAACTTTTAACGAACCTATAGTAGTAATAGAGGGTCAATATATTAATGAGTTTCACTACCCTAAAGTAGTAGATGGTAAAAAAGCAGTTCAAGCAGCCTTCAATATAAATCTTGCTTCTGCAAAAGCTATAGAGGAGTTTAGAAAATGTGAATGTAGTAAGACTGCTAAGATAGGAATAATTTTAAACTTAACACCAGCATATCCAAGATCGAATTCAAAAGAAGATATAAAAGCTGCAGAGTTTGCTAATAAATTTAATAATAGAATATTTCTTGATCCAGCAGTACACGGAAGATTTCCAGATGGAATAGAAGAAATTCTTGAAAGAGAAGGTGTTTTGTGGGAAAATACAGAAGAGGAAATGAAAACTATAGAAAATAATAAAATAGATTTCTTAGGTGTAAACTATTATCAGCCACTTAGAGTTAAGAAAAGAGAATCTGAATTTGATAATTCTAAAGGATGGCTTCCATATAAACATTTTGAAGGCTACGATATGCCAGGGAAAAAAATCAATCCACATAGGGGTTGGGAAATTTACCCTGAAGCAATGTATGATATAGCAATAAACATAAGAGATAACTATAACAATATTCCATGGTATGTTTCTGAAAATGGAATGGGTGTATATGGAGAAGAAAAATTCTTAAATGAAGAAGGAATGATTGTAGATGATTACAGAATAGAATTTGCAACAGATCATTTAAAATTTCTTCATAAAGGGATTACTGAAGGAAGTAATTGTTTCGGATATCATCTTTGGACACCTATAGATTGCTGGTCTTGGTCAAATGCCTATAGAAATAGATATGGTTTTATTTCACTCGATTTAAATACTCAGAAAAAGACGATAAAAAAATCAGGCTACTGGTATAAGAGAGTAACAGAAAACAATGGATTTTAAAGAATAGGAGTGAAACAAAAATGTATATACTAACATTTGATATTGGCGGAACAAGCGTAAAATATGGAGTTCTAGATGACAACGGAAAAATATATGAAAGTGGAAAATTCACAACACCAAAAGAAGATATCGATAAGTTGCTAGAAGAAGTTGTAGCTGTAAAGAATAAATATAGTGATAAATATGAGCTTGGTGGAATAGCTTTGAGTGCACCTGGAGCAGTAGATAATAAAACAGGAGTAATTGGAGGATATTCAGCTGTTCCATGTATTCATGGTTTTGATTTAAGGGAAAAGCTTAGAAATGCAACAGGATTAGAAAGAATATCTATGGAAAATGATGCAAACTGTGCTGCTCTAGCGGAGGTTTGGCTCGGTGCTGCAAAAGACAATAAAGATTCTATATTTATGGTTTTAGGTTCTGGAGTTGGTGGAGCTGTAATAAAGGATAGAAAAATTCATACAGGTGCTCATCTTAATGGGGGAGAATTTGGATATATGGTTTTGAACGAAAACTGTGAAAATTTAAGTAAGTTAGCGTCTCCTGTTGAAATAGCTAAAAAAGTAGCAAATAGAAAAGGTATAGAGGAAATTAACGGAGAACAGCTTTTTGCAATGGCTGAAGAGGGGGATAGCATAGCAAAAGAAGAAATTAATAAATTTTATTTTTATATAGCAGCTGCAGCGTATAATCTTCAGTATGCATATGATCCGGAAGTAATAGTAATAGGTGGAGGCATAAGCGTAAGAAGAGATTTGATAGAAAATATAGAAAAATCATTAGATTATGTATATGAAAAAATAAAGTTTGCAAAAGTAAGACCACAATTAAAAACATGTATGTTTATGAATGATTCAAATTTAATTGGTGCGGTATATAATTTTATAAATTAATTAGGAGAAAACTATGGCGATAAAATATAACGAAAAATCAAGAACTTTCAAATTAGATGCCAAAGATACAAGCTATATTATAGCAATTGTAGATGAAGAGCAATTTATAGGACATGTTTATTTTGGTGAAAAGCTTCCAGATGAAAATGTAAATTATTTAATGCGACTAGAAGAGGCACCTTTTGTACCGTCTAAAAATAATAGAAATAGATTGCCGTTTTTAGATTCATTTCCTACAGAATATTCTACTAGTGGCTTAGGTGATTTTAGAGAGCCTTGTCTTAAGGTTACCACTTTGTCAGGTGCAGCAGTCTCAGGAATATCATATTTATCCCATAAAATCTACAGCGGTAAACCTAAATTAAAAGGTATGCCAGCCACTTTTGGAGAAGAAGACGAATGCACAACTTTAGAAATTACTTGTGTAGATAAGCACTTAAATTTGGAAGTTATTTTAGTTTATTCTGTTTTTGAAAATTTGGATGTTATTACAAGAAGTGTGAAAGTTAAAAACAATTGCGAAGAAAGTATTATGTTAAACAGAGTTTTATCTTGTTGTGTAGATTTTGATAGGATAGATTTTGATGTTGTTACTCTTCATGGTGCTTGGTCTAGAGAAAGGCACATAAACAGAAGAACAGTGACTTTAGGAAAACAAGGCTGCTCTTCCTTTAGAGGAGAATCGAGTCATCAAGATAATCCATTTATAGCTGTAATGGATAAAACAGCTACAGAGGACAGTGGTAGGGTTTATGGTTTTAACTTTGTGTACTCAGGCAACTTTATAGCACAGGCTGAGGGCTGCCAATTTGATACTACCCGTGTAGTAATGGGAATCCATCCTATGGATTTTAGCTGGAAGCTTGAAAATGGTGAAGAATTTACGGCACCAGAAGTAGTAATGGTTTATTCTAATGAGGGAATTGGAAAGATGTCAAGAACCCTTCATGATCTATACAGAAATAACCTTATCCGTGGAGAATACAAGGATAAAAAACGTCCAATACTAATTAATAACTGGGAAGCTACCTACTTCGATTTCAATACTGATAAATTAATTAGTATTGCAAAGGAAGCCTCAAAGCTTGGAATAGAAATGCTTGTTATGGATGATGGATGGTTTGGTAATAGAAGCAGTGATAATTGTTCCCTTGGTGATTGGGTAGTGAACGAAGAAAAGCTTAAGGGTGGGCTAAAATATTTAGTAGATGAAGTTAATAAGTTAAATATGAAATTTGGAATATGGTTTGAGCCAGAAATGATTTCTCCTGATTCGAAGCTATATAGAGTTCATCCAGATTGGTGCATACATATCGAAGGAAGAGTTGGAACCCTTTGCAGAAATCAGTATGTATTAGATATAACAAGAGAAGAAGTTAGAGAATATATATATCAAAGTATGAAAAAAGTTTTATTAAGTGCCAATATCGAATATATTAAGTGGGATATGAATCGTCAGCTAAGCGACTTAGGCAGCAGTGCTCTTCCTTATGATAGGCAGGGAGAATTGTCTCATAGATATGTACTTGCAGTATATGACCTTATGGAAAGATTAACGTCAGAGTTTCCACATATTCTTCTTGAAAACTGTTCTGGTGGAGGAGCTAGATTTGATGCTGGTATGCTTTATTACAGTCCTCAAATTTGGGCTTCAGACGATACTGATGCCATAGAAAGATTAAAGATTCAGCATGGTACGTCTTTGGTATATCCTTCTTCTGCCATAGGTGCACATGTAAGTGATTGTCCAAATCATACTGTTGGAAGAATAACACCGTTTGAAACTAGAGGACATGTAGCTCTTGCTGGAACCTTTGGTTATGAATTAGATGTTACCAAAATTTCCAAGGAAGATCGTGATATGATACCAAAACAAGTTAGAATGTATCATAAATATAATGACTTAATTAGAACTGGTGACTTATACCGTATAAATAGCCTTTTTGAAAATTCAGAGTATAACTGTATAGGTTATGTTTCAAAGGATAAAGCGGAAGCTCTTTTCATATATGTTCAAGTTTTGGCTAGACCCAATTATCATAGTAGAAGGGTATGTTTAAAAGGATTAGATAAAAATACATACTATCGTAATGAAGAGACTGGAGAAGTTTATTCCGGTGCAGCTCTTATGAATGGTGGGATTTTAATAAAGGATTTATGGGGAGATTTTAAGAGTAAACTTGTTCATTTTGTTAGAGAAGGGGAATAGAAACATAATGCGAACTAAGTTGAAACTATAAAATGTGTAAAAGCAAATCGCAGGTCGTTTTAATTGACAGTTGACAGTTGACAATGGACAATGATGGTTGATTTTCCTATGCTAAGCTACGGAAAATCTGTAATTTATTTAAATTGGCTAAAGCCAATGGAAACTGATGGTTTTGCTATGCAAAACCTAAAAATAATAATTTGTAGTTTTTCTGACTGAAAGGAAGAAAAACATCCTTCATTGTCAACTGTCAATTGTCCATTGTCAATTAAAACTCAATGCGTTGCACTTTCTTAGGATTTTTAAAGAGGCAACTTGCGTCGCATCTTTATTAAAATTCTTATCTTATTATTACAGTTTCAAAAGAAAAGTAATTATAACTATGAACAGATATAGAATATTCAAAAGCAGTACCATTCTCAAGGTAGGCTACTTGTTCGGCTATAGCCACAGGATCATACGCCTCAAGATGAAGATGTTCTTGTTCAAAACTATTAGATTTTCGAACAGAAATTTTTCTATGTGAACTTTGAATTTTAAGACCTAAGTCTTCTTCTATATAAGAATATATAGAAGAATTAGCATGGGCTTTTTTTAAACCTTGAATTATATTAATGGGCATATAAGTATTTTCTATTACATAAGGGACATTGTTTACTGATCGAACCCTTACGATATTATAAACAAATTGCTCCTCATCTAAATTAAGTTTAGTTCTTATTTTTTCGTCACAATTGATTACTTGAAACACTAAAACCTCAGTATCAATTTTTTTACCAGAATATAGAGCAGAGAAGCCTCTAAATTGATTAGATACAATTAATTTATCCATTTCCGAGGAATTAATACTTTTCACAAAAGTTCCAGAACCTCTTCTTTTAACTATTAATCCTTCAGCTACTAATATATCTAAAGCTTTTTTTATAGTCATTTTACTAGAAGAATATACTTTCGATAAATCTTTTTCAAAAAGAAGTTGTTCATTTGGTTTAAGAATACCCTTAACTATTTGGTTTCGTATATCATTTGCAATTTCCATGTATTTTATCATAATATGCTCCTCGTAAATTAAGTTTTAATATAATGATATTAGCATATTATCATTATAAAATATATACTATTAAAAAATAAAAAAGATACTTTATTAAGAATAGTATTATGACATTTCAGCGTAAAGTTTGTATATTTTAAACATGAAATATTTACAAAAAAAATATATATAGTATTATATGAAGTATATATGTTAACAATTTCATAGTAAAAACAAGGGGTGATAGGATCGTGGGTGTATACAAATTTGCATTAAGGATGATGAATATATTTGCCAGTGAATGTATTTTTTATTTTATCTCGATAATAATATCCATAGCTTTAATTTTTAATTGTCTAAATGTTGTTACAATGAGCAATTTTATAGGTATGAATGAAACTCAAAATCGAATATTAACTGGAATTCCTTTCTTTTTAGCGTTGATAATTTGCTTGTTTACCTTTTATGCTAATTCTTATTTTGTAATAAATAAAACTAAGGAAATGGCTATAGAAGCACTTTGTGGTGTTTCAGAGAGAAAGCTATCTAATTACTTACTGCTTCAAAACTTAATTATTGAACTTTCAGGTTTTGTAATTGGTTTAGTCATCGGTATTATGATTCAGCCTATAACGTTAACCTTAGTATACAAAAGTCTTAATAGTAATGGGAATATATGGTCGTTGAACATGACTAGCATAGGTGGCACCGTTGCAATTTTAATTATTCAATTATTGTATGTGACTGCAGGTGACTATGCGTTTATTTCTACAAAAGAGATTAAAGACTTAATGGTATTAGAAAAAGAAATTTATGCTCCAGATAATAGAACAATACGGTTTCCAGGCTTTATGTATGTAATAATTTATTTTATGCCTGTTGTAATATTATTTAAAGTTTCAGGAAAGACCACAGATTTATTATCCGTTTATGTAATATGTTCACTCATAAGTATAAATGGAATATTGCAGTTTTATATTCCTAAAAAAATAGCTAATATAAAAGAAAAAAGATTTTCTGATAATAAAATAATGATGATATCTTTAAGCAACCTACAGTATTCCTTCAAAAAACTAAATTTTCTTATGCTTATGATATCTTCAATAATAGCTTTTGTGCTTGGTCTTTTAGGTTCATTTGCAGACAATCAATATATTAAAATTATGAGTGTAATTGCTTATTTTAGTATAGTAATTTTAATATCTATAAGCTTAATATATAAGCTTCGTATTGAAGTTCAAAAAAGAAAAGATTCCTTTAGAAATCTCTTACTCATTGGATATACAAAAGCAGAGGTTAAAAAGATTATTTTAGTAGAAGTATTAATATTTTATGTAATCGCTATAACAATTCCATTAGGCCATATTTTGTTTTATATATACACATTTTTATTAGGTGGTATAATTTCTATTTCAGTAGCAATAGCACTTCCTGCTACATATGCTTTAATGTTTACTGCAACAGGGTTAATAGCATATCAATCTTATAAAAATATGATAATAAAAGATAAATAATTATAAAGGGGTGCAAAAATGGAAGTATATAAATTAACATTAAAAACAATTAGTATATTTATCATAAAATGCATTTTAAATTTTGCATTAATAATAGTATCAACAGCTTTAATTTTCAATTGTTTAAATGTTATTATAATAAAGAATATAATAGGTAGTAATGGAATTGGAAATCAGACGCATGTAGTAATTCTTTTTTTATTATTGTTAATAATATGTTTAATTTCTTTTTATTGTAATGCTTATTTTTTAGTGAGGAAGACAGATAAGCTAGTAAAATCTAAACTTATTAATGCTTCGGAAAAGAAACTATTTGATTACTTATTGATTAAAAATTTTATTATTGAAATTACAGGTTTTGCAATTGGTTTTGTTATTGGAATTAAAATGCAGCCAATAATTTTAAATTTTGTGTACAGAATTATTGGTACTAATGGAGATATAAGTAGTTTGAATAATGTTAGTGTAAGTACATCAATTGCAGTTCTAATTATTCAATTGTATTGCACGATTGTTTATGAGAAAGGGATTATATTAATAAATAAGGCTAAACCTTTAATAAAAGACAATGTAGTTTATACAAAAAATGTAACAAAAATATATAAACAAATAATTAGAACAAAAAAGTTTGATCCACTTTCTGCTTTTGCTGGCTTGGGAATAAGTGTTGGAAATAAGGAAATAAAAATTAAAGATAAGAAAAAGAGTGTGCAATTTAAAGCTTTAGATAAGGTTAGCCTCTCTATAAAGAGTGGAGAATTTGTTTGTATAATGGGACCATCAGGCTCTGGAAAATCAACCTTTTTAAATATATTATCTACAATAGATATGCCTAATGTTGGTATTGTTAAAGTTAATGGTGAAGATGTTCCTGTTATGCCTCAGAAAAAATTAAGCAGATTTAGATATGAAAATATAGGCTATGTATTTCAAGATTTTAATTTGTTAGAACAATTAACAATAAGAGAAAATATAAGTGTTCCACTTAAATTAGCGGATATACCTATTAACATAATAGATGAAAAGGTAGTTGAACTAGCAGAGAAGTTAAATATAACTAATATTTTAGATAAATTTCCTTATGATTGCTCAGGTGGAGAGAAGCAAAGAGCAGCCTGTGCAAGAGCACTTGTTACAGAACCAAGAATTATAGTAGCAGATGAACCAACAGGAAATTTGGATACAAAAAATTCTCATGAGATTTTAAGTATTTTAAGAGAAAGAAATGAAAAGGATGGAATATCTATACTTATGGTTACCCATGACGCGCTGCTTGCAAGTTATTCAAAAAAACTCATATTTCTAAGGGATGGTAAAATTGATGAGGTTGTAGAAAGAGGACAATTATCGCAAAAAGAATTTTATTATAAAATTGTAGATATCACTTCAAAAGAATCGCAAAGTCTTTTTGATGCTATGTAATGCAAAACAGAAGGCTTAGGTAAACAATTTACCTAAGCCTTTAACATATGTTGCATTAGAAAAATTATAGATTTATAATAATGTTATTGTTTACATATACTTTAAAGGGGATGTCAAGTTGAAAAAAATAATAGATGCAAAAAATATTATAAAAACTTACGATATAGCTGTCAGAGGAAGTAAATTCAAAAATAGCATTAAATATTCTTCTGCAGATAATGGTATGCTTAATATTGAAGTTGTTAAAGGAGAAACAAGTAAATTTAAAGCTTTAGACAAAGTAAGTTTGTCTATTATGGAGGGGGAATTTACATGTGTAATGGGTCCATCAGGATCTGGTAAGTCCACATTAATAAGTATTTTATCCACAATAGACAGTCCAACCATCGGTAAAATTAAAGTTAATGGAGAAAATGTTATAGAGATGTCAGAAAGAAAATTAAGCCGATTCAGATATGAAAATATTGGTTATATTTTTCAGGAGTTTAACCTTTTGGATAATATAACCATTAGAGATAATATAGCACTTCCTCTTTTGCTTAAAAATGTAAATAAAAAAGAAATATATAAAAGAGTAGAAGCTTTAGCGGAAAAGCTTGATATAGTAGGTACTTTGGATAAGCTTCCCTCAGAGTGCTCTGGAGGACAAAAGCAAAGGGCAGCCTCAGCTAGGGCACTTATTTCTGAGCCTAAAATAATTATTGCAGATGAGCCAACAGGAAATTTAGATTCAAAAAATTCCCATGAACTTTTGAAAATATTAAAGGAACGAAATGAAAAACAAGGTACATCTGTATTAATGGTTACTCATGATGCAATGATAGCTAGCTACTCAAAAAAACTTGTATTCATACGAGATGGAAAAATAGAAACAGAGCTTATAAGAGGAGATTTATCACAAAAGGAATTTTTTTATAAAATAGTCGATATCACTTCAAAAGAATCTCAAAATTTATTCAATGAAATATAGATAAGGAGTTAACAATGGGGGTATTAAAATTTTCTATAAAAATGTTAAATTTAGTTGCTAAAGAAAGTATTTTTTATTTTGTATCAATAATTATTTCAATGGCAATAATATATAATAGTTTAAATATTGTTGTAAGCGATAACATCTTGGGAGCAAGAGGTATAGACAATCAAGTAATAACTAATATACCATTTTTTTTAGCTCTACTGATATGTGTTTTCACATTTTATGCTAATTCATATTTTGTAATAAATAAAACTAAAGAATTAGCTATAGCAGCACTTTGTGGTATTTCAAGCGGCGAATTGACTGGCTATTTTTTGGTGCAAAATTTTGTTATTGAAATACTTGGAGGTTTTTTTGGAATAATACTAGGAATTCTAATTCAACCTATATATATAGAAATTTTGTACAAATATTTAAGCATAAATGGCAGCGTCTGGCTTATAAATAAGGAGACTATATTTGGAGCTTTAGGTATTTTGCTTTTACAGCTGTTATATATTACAGCTGGAGATTTTGCTTATATTTCTTCCAAAGAAATCAAGTTTCTAATGACTTTAGAAAAACAGGTTTATACGCCAGATACAAGAAAAATAAAAGTTAATAACAAGCTATATTTAATTGTATACTGCATTCCTTTTGTGACGGTATTTTTAGGCGTTAATATTATTCCATTAGATATGGCATGTTCTATTTACAGCATATATGGGATAGTGAGGTATTATATTCCTAATAAGCTTCTAGATATTAAAGAAAAAAAGTATAGTGGAAATAAAATATATTTAGTTTCATTAAGTAATTTATACTATTCTTTAAAAAGGCTAACTTTTCTGATTTTAATATTATCATCAGTTATACCTGTAGTTTTAGGACTGTTAATGATAAATAAAGGAAGCTCAGTTATAAAAATTATGAGCATATTCACATATTGCAGTATTATAGTTTTAATTGCTGTTTGCATGGTGTATAAGCTGTTGATAGAAGCTAACAATAGGATGTCTTCATTTAAAAATCTTCTGCTTATAGGATATACAAAAGCTGAGGTTAAAAAGGTAATATTTTCGGAAATTATTTTGTTTTATTGTATAGCAGCTATTATGCCGCTCCTTCATGTGCTAGTGTATGTATTTATTTTTAAAGCTGCTAATTACATTACAATATCAATTGGATTGGGTTTAATATTATCCTTTGTTTTAATGTTTGGAATAACAGAGTTAATTTCATATAGAGCATATAAAAATTGTGTATTTTCCACCATATAAAATGACATTATAAGTTAAAATTTGTATAATTAAAGCAATATGTATTTACTGCTAACAATAGACGTATTATTATTAGTGTAAATAAAAAATATACTTTAATTACTGCAAAGAAAGGAGATTTATAATTAATAAAACAAATAAAAATATATGGGGGAAGTTTAAATGATTTACAACTTAATTTTAGTAGCAATAATAATCGTAGCAATAATAATCGTAGTAAATTTGATTGGTTTGAGAATAATTCCAAATAACAAAATAGGTATTGTTGAAAAATGGTGGTCATCAAAAGGTTCACTAAATTCTCAAATTATTGCTCTTAATGGGGAAGCAGGATACCAGCCAGAGGTTTTAAGAGGAGGTATTCATTTTAAAACGCCATTTATTTATAAGGTTCATATTGCACCTCTTGTAACTATTCCTCAAGGTCAAATGGCATATGTGTTTGCAAGAGATGGAGAAGCACTTGAACCTATGCAGACTTTAGGTAATGTAATCCAAGAAGCTAACAATTTTCAAGATGTTCGAGCTTTTATTAAAAATGGTGGGCAAAAAGGTCCTCAAAGAGGAATTGTTCGTGAAGGTACTTACGCCTTTAATCTTGCACAATTTATAGTAATAACAGAGGATAGAACGTATTTTCTTCCAATGGGTACAAAAAATGAAGATGCAACAATAAACAAAATGGCAGATGTTTTAAAACAACGCGAAGCATTTATGCCTATAGTAATAAAAGGTTCTGATGATAAAGCAGGAATTGTAACAGTTCACGATGGACCTTCTCTTCAAAGTGGAGATATTATTGCACCAATAGTAGGAGAAGATCCTAAAAATAACGAAACATATCATAATAATTTTCAAGACCCAGAAAAGTTTTTAAAAGCAGGAGGCTTTAGAGGTAGACAGTATCAAGTGCTTGTAGATGGTACTTACTTTATAAACAGACTTTTTGCCACTGTAGAGTTAATTAATAAAACAGTTATCGATGTTGGATATGTTGGAGTAGTAGTATCTTATACAGGAGCTAAAGGAAAAGATTCCTCAGGTGATGAATACAAACATGGAGAACTAGTTCCAAATGGGTTTAGAGGAGTTTGGGAGACACCTCTAATGCCAGGTAAGTATGGTTTTAATACTTATGCAGGTAAGGTTATTATGATTCCAACAACAAATATAATTTTAAAATGGATAAGCAATCAAACAGGAAGCCATATGTATGATCAAAACTTGAAAGAGGTAGGACTTATAACTAAAGATGCATTTGAGCCTGTACTTCCACTTTCTGTAGTAATGCATATTGACTATAAAAAGGCACCTCTTGTAATTCAAAGATTCGGTGATATAAAAATGCTTGTTGATCAAACATTAGACCCTATGATTTCAGCATATTTTAAAAATGTAGGACAAAACAAGACTTTAATAGATTTAATTCAACAAAGGAATGAAATACAAGAACAAGCGTCGGAAGAAATGAAGGCGAAATTTCAGCACTATAGCTTAGAACTTGAAGAAGTTTTAATTGGAACGCCATCATCTTCTGCAAATGATAACAAGATTGAATTTATTTTAGCACAGCTTAGAGATAGACAAATTGCTACAGAGCAAATAGCAACTTATTCTACACAGCAAAAAGCTGCAGAAAAGGAAAAAGAACTTAGAGAAGCAGAATCTAGAGCTTCCCAACAAAAATTCTTAACAGAATCAGAAATAAACATTCAAATTGAAAGTAATCAAGGTAAAGCAGAGTATCAAAGATCTTTACAAGAAGCTTCAAAGATTAAAGCTTTAGCAGAAGCAGATGCGGAAAGAGAAGCAAGGGTTGGTATAGGTAAAGCTATAGCTATAGATGAGCAGGTTAAGGCTTATGGTGGACCACAATATCAAGTACTTCAAGATGTTATGAATAAATTTACACAGGCTATTGAAAAGTCAGGAATAGATATTGTTCCAAAAACTGTTATTTCAATGGGTAATAATGAAAATGGTGGAGATGGTGCAAATGCTTTCAACATGCTTTTAACTCTTTTATTAGGAGAAAAGCTAGGAGTGAATTTTGATGGTTCTAGGGAAGAAAGCGAAAATGTAAAGAGAATTAAAACGGCTATTTTAAAATCTATGAATGAAGAAAAATTTAAAGAAGAGGAAATACAGGATGCAATTAAATTAACAAAGGAAACTGAGGAGCAGAGCGCTTCCTCAAAAGAATAAAAAAAGCTACCTTTTAGCAAAACACTAAAAGGTAGCTTTTTTTCATTTATAAATATATAATTGAAGTAAGCTAATTCCTAATTATAGCAAAAGATTCAACAAAACTTTATAGGTTACTTGTGGAGGACAAATGAAACATTCGAAAAAGTTAAAGTATACACTTATTATATCTATATTTTTGATGATTATAATATTTTCAATAAGTTTATTTATTACTACAGATAATTTATTTATCCAAAGTAACAAGAAAGAAATAGAAGCAAATTTAAATTTATTTGGAGAAAAAGAAGCTGTAATAATAGATGACAAAATTAAGAATAATAGCGATATTTTTAGCTATGTACAAAATTTAAAAATTGATAAAACAGGTTATGCATATATTATATCTTCACAAGGAATAATGGGTAAAGTTGGTTTGAAAAAGGTTATACAAAATTATAATGAAATAAGAAATTATAACTTTGTAGGAAGTGGTGGGTTTGTTGATTTGACAAGTGAAGTTGTTACTTATAATTCCATAGGTAACACAAGTTTCAAACTAATTGTGGTCCATAATAAAAGTGAAATTTACAAGGCTATAAACGACGATATAACATATTTGGTGTTGTTTGCAATAATTAGAATTATTGGATCCTTTATATTTGTAAGTTTGATATATAAATTTTTAGTTGAAAATCCATTAAATATATTAATAAAAAAAGTAAATAAAATATTTAATAACGATTATAGTAAAGATGATATTTTAAATAGTGTCATTGAAAGTAAAAATGAATTTAGCGTTTTAGCTATATCTATTAATGATATGGTAAAAAGTATAAATGAATATATAGAAAAGCTTAATGGTAAAAATAAAGAATTAGAAGAAAGCAAAAGGCATATAAGTAACTTAGCATATTATGATAGGGTTACAAAGCTTCCTAATAGATTAAATTTTAGTGAGAAGGTACAGAAAGGAATAGAAGAGTTCAACAATAAAGGTACTAGTTTTGCAATATTATTTATGGATTTAGACAACTTTAAATTTGTTAATGATTTTTACG
This sequence comes from Bacillota bacterium, assembly GCA_021781655.1. Classification (GTDB taxonomy): domain Bacteria; phylum Bacillota; class Clostridia; order Clostridiales; family Clostridiaceae; genus JAJXWJ01. The sequence continues at coordinate 25,340 of JAJXWJ010000040.1, forward strand.
GTCACTCCATTGGTGATAAAATTTTGTATAATTTTGCAAATGAATTAAATAAACTTTCACATAAATACGATTTAATAATATCTCGATTTGGAGGAGATGAATTTACAATCTTAATTAAAAATCCTATAGAAAATATGATTGAAAAGATTACAGATGAAATTCATCGATTGCTTAGTAAGCCTTTTTATATAGAAGCTCAACAATTTTTTATAAGTGTAAGTATAGGAGTAACATTTTGCCCTAAAGATGGAATAACAATAGATGAGCTGTTAAAAAATGCAGATACAGCTATGTATAAGGCAAAAGAAGATGGGAAAAATCAAACTGTTTTATTCAACAAAGAAATGAAGGATAAGCTTGTTAAAAAAACGGAACTTAAATTAAAAATGAGAGAAGCTATAGATTGTGAGCAGTTTAGTTTGAATTATCAGCCATTATACCATATTAATAAGGATAAAATATTTGGGTTTGAAGCGCTTATAAGATGGAAAGACAATGGCATAACAATATCACCTTTAGACTTTATCCCTATTGCGGAAGAAACAAAATTAATTATACCACTAGGCTACTATATATTTAAAGAAGTATGCAAATTTATAAAGAATATAAGAAACTTAGGCTATTATGATATCAAGGTTGCAGTTAACGTTTCGGTAATTCAGCTAACGGAGAAAGGTTTTAGCGATAATGTACTAACTATTTTGGAGAAAGAAAACATACCTTATGAATGCATAGAAATAGAAATAACAGAAAGTAAGTTAATGGAATCATATGACTTTTGCAAACATAACATTGAGAAGCTTACAAAAAAAGGTATAGAATTTGCTATAGATGATTTTGGTACAGGCTATTCTTCATTAAATTATTTAAAGAAGCTTCCACTATCTATAATTAAAATTGACAAAAGCTTTATAGATGATTTACTTGAAGCTAAGAGTAGAAGTTTTGCAGAGGCTATAATAGTTCTTTCACATACCATTAACCTAAAGGTAATTGCTGAAGGCGTTGAAAAAAAAGAACAGTTTGAGGTTTTAAAAGGTTTAAAATGCGATATAATTCAAGGGTATTATATAAGTAAGCCATTAAAAGAGGAAGAAGCAATAAAAATGCTTATGAAAAATAAAGGGACTGCTCTTTAAACAAGAGACAGTCCTTTATTTATAGTCTAGCTTGGATAATACCTAAATATTCTTTAATAGAAATACTCAAATTATCGATTGCACTGCTGGAAGGAATTAAATCATTAATATTAAAGTGTGGATTTACGTTAGTTTGATAGTCTGTAGGAAAAGGTGTTACTTTAATATCATATTTATTAAATTGAATCACGGAACGCTCCATATGGAAAGCAGAAGTAACAAGTATCGGTTTAGTAAAAGAATACATGTTTAATAGTTTTTTTGTGTTTTTAGCATTTTCTTCTGTGGTAAGACTTTTATCGTCGATAATGATTTTATCTCTAGGAATTCCCATGTTTATAAGAATTGTTTTAGCAATGTCTGCTTCACTTCCCGTAAAGGAATATACTTTTCCACCAGAAAAAATAATTGGAACTTTTAATTTGTTATAAAGTTCCACAGCGGTAATGAGCCTATTTGCAGCAGAACCAGACAAGTGCCCCTTTGTACCTATGTTTGGAGTATCCAAGGTTGCACCCCCACCTAAAACTACAATTACATCTCCACTAATTTTTGAGGGAGGTGTATATTTATTTTCTAAGCTTCTTATAAGAGCATTATCTATTAGTGAAGTTGATGATAAATAAAATAAAAAAATAAATATAAAAAATATAGGGGCAAATTTATTTTTTTTCTTTAGCAAATAGAAAAATAAAATAAGCATTAAAAATATATAGATTCCAGGTGGCAATAAAAAAGTTTCATATAGAAATTTAATTATATAAATCAAAAGGCTTCCTCCTTGTAATAATTTTGGTAACATAAATTTATCATATAATGAAAATTAAAAAAAGACATATTTTGAAATGTGTCAAATGAAAATAGAAAGAATAATATATACTAAGGTAACAAAAGCTTAAAAATCGTTCAATGAAGGAAGTGATAAGAATGGATTTAGCTTCAAAAGAAATGGCTGCAACCGGTCTTTTTGGAGGTAATGGGCCTGAAAATTGGTATATATTGATTGCAATTTTCTTCTTCTTTTTTTGCTGCTGTGGGAGAGGTAATTTTGGAGGCTTTGATGAATGCTGTGCTGGTTCAGGAAGATGCTGCAGAAGACGAAGAAGAGGTGGTGGAGGGTTATTTGTAAATAGTTATATAATTTGGATTGTTGTTATATTAGCATTACTCGGAAACTTTGGAGGAAACAGAAATACAAATATTATAAATGTAAATTCTGAAGATGATAATGAATTTGATGAAACTACTGGTTTCTAAAATAAAGTCAAATTTAGAGAGGGTAGAATGCCCTCTTTATTTATTGGAGGAGTGAATGATGGAAAAGGAGAATGGACCAATAGAAGGTGAAGAGGTATTAGAAAATCCCTTTGCAAATTTAGATTTGAGCAATTTATCTGGCTTATTAAAAAATGTTGACATAAATCAAATATTAAATTTATTGAATACTGTGGATTTGGGAAGCTTATCTGGCATTTTAGGAGGCGCAGGTGGAGGTTTAAATAATGGGGCTATTGGAAAAAGAGCTAGAGAGATAGAAGTTTTAAGTGCTATTAAGCCTATGTTAAGTGCAGATAGAGCAGGGATTATAGATATAATTTTGCAGGTTTATACCATTAGCAAGTTTTTAAAATAACATTATACAAGGAGGGATTGATGGTGTTAGACGATTTGCTGGGAGCCAACGGTATTGGTGGAAGTAATAACAATTTGATAATATGGGTAGTTGTTTTAGTTTTAATATTTGGTTTTGGAAATGGAAGAAATATGTTTAATCTAAATTTTAGTCAATGTGAGCCTAAGGAAGGATGCTGTAGTTCCCATGGTAAGCATAAGAGAAGATATTCCTCAGATTGCTCTTGCAGTGATAACCTCAATATGGGGCAAAATGGTATAAATAATGGCTTTGGTTTTGGAAGAATAATAGGGAATAATGGTTTGTTTATTGCAGCAGTAGTATTGCTTTTATTTTTGTGTAGAGAAAAGGAAAGTGAACCTGAAAGTTCAAATGAGCAATAATATAAAGGAGCTAAATCATGCCGAGAAGAAAGCATCATCATAAGAAAAATATATCAAATGACTATAGTACTCTAGATTTTAGTAGAGTTGCGGAATTAATTAGTGCATTAAATCTAGACAAATTATCTTCAGTAGTTAATAGCATGGAAGATAGCGAAGTGGCGGCAGAAAAAAAAGAAGAAGACTTTTCGGAAAGAGAACAGATTATTTCATCTATTAGAAATTTAGTCAATGCAAATAAGGTAGAATTAGTAAAGGTTTTTATAGATTTGTATGCAGCAAGTAAAACAAAAGCTAATTAGGGTTAGCTATATTGATAAAAAATTGTAAGTAAGTATTATCACAACTTTAAAATGATTGAATAAAATATAGTATGAACAAAGGATGGAAAATAATAAAATAGTGAATAATTAGCCAAGAGGAGGGCTTAAAAAAATGAGTAAAAGAAGAGAAAGTAGTTGCTGCTGTGTAAATAATCAGATTCCAAGTGGAATGCCACTTAATAGAAGCTGCTGCTGCAGCTTACCAACACTAATTATTTTAATATTAATAATATTACAATTTGGAAGAAGAAGAGGTTCAAGTTATGAAGGAACAGATGAAGGTAGTAGTGGAGGAAGATTAATTGATAATAGCTTATTGTTCATAATAGCTTTATTCTATCTATCCTGCTGTAATTCTTGTAATAGAGGTTCAGGCATGGGCATGGGTATGGGCTTTTAAAAAAATATAGTACAATAGAAAAAAATTACGCACTAACTCTTAAGCTTAAATTGTTAAAAAGTGAAACGCATTATATATTAATTGACATTTGACAATGGACAATTGACAATGATTGTGGATTTTTCTACGCTACTCTACGAAAAATCTTTAAACAATTTAATTGCCTAAAGGCAATTAAAACTTCCTACGTTTCACTTTATAACTATTTTTAAAAGTAACTTAGTTCGTAATATTATTTTATTGTACCGAAAAAATATTGAGGTGTTTATTATGTCTGGCAGCAAAAAGAGAGATTCTAAAGTGGAAAATGGAAAAACATCTAAAAATGAAGTGAATGTAAAACCAAATAAGCTCAATGTTAATGAAGCTATGGATATGTTAAAGAATGTAGATAGTAATCAAATACAGCAAATGTTAAACAATATAGATGTTAATGAAATTCAAAATGCTTTGAAAAATATAGATTTAAAACAGTTATCCATGCTTGTAAATATAATAAATTTGCTAAGTAGAAAATAATTAATAATTTTAGTTAAAAGCACAAATTAAAGAAATAAGAATATTATATAGTAGGTGTCTAGTAAATAGATATCGAGACAAAAGATGCAAAATGATACATCATGTAGGCTATAAAAAAGGGGGAAAGAACAATGAGTTGTTGTGCAGATACAGTAAATTACGGCGGATATGCTGGCCTTGGAAACTTGGGAGGAAATTGTTGCTGCAATTTACCAAGCTTAGTAATATTAATATT
>JAJXWJ010000041.1 GCA_021781655.1 Bacillota bacterium
TAGAACTCCCTTACTAAAAATAGGATACGGGTCTTCATCATCTATTTCAATTGCTTCATTAAGATATTTAAGTGCTCTATCATATTCACTTGTTTCTGTTAATACTCTTCCTGCTGCCACATATGCATCAATAAATTGATCATCCAATTCTAAAGCCTTATCATAAAAATTTAAAGCTTTATCATAGCAATTATTTATCTCATAAATTACACCCTTTTTATAATAAGCTAAACAATAACTTTCATCTAACTTTATTATTTTATCTAAACAAATTAACGCATCATCATATTTCCCAAGCTCAATAATAGTTTCTGCATAATAATACAAATATTCAACATTCTCAGGCTCAATTTCAAGCAATTTTTTTACGTATTGGAGTTCTTCCTCATATTTTTCTCCATTATGCAGTAGCAAAGCAAGGCTACTTAAAGCATCTATATTATTCTGATTAATATTTAAAGTTTTAGAATAAAAATCGATAGCTCTCTCATAATCCTCTAAAAGGTCGTAGCAATAGGCAATATTATAGAGACACTTTTCTCTATCAAAACCTTCCACTAATGCTTTATTAAATTCACCTATAGCTTCTTCATATTTTTCCTTATCTATAAATTCATTTCCCTTTTCATAAAATAGATTTTTCTTCATAATAACCTCCGTCTCCTAAGGTGCCTGACCCCTTGGGGTCAGGCACCTTTAAAAATCTTTCATATAAATCGAAATTTTAATGTCTATCCAATGGTGAATTTTGCTCTTTTTATTTATTTTACCATAAATCACTTTTCCTGCATCCATTAGTCTAGCTATAACTTTATTTTCCTTCTTTGGAACGTATCCTAATTTATTATCATTTGAGTCTAATATTTTTATTGATAGTTCATCAAATTCATTTTTAGGCTCCCTTATAAACTTTAATATTTCACCTTCATATAAGTTAGGCTCAATATCCTCAATTTCAGCATAAAAAGTTCCGGCAATATTTGTGTCAAGTAAAAATATATCTTGGATATATGGCATCTCCAGTTTACCATTAAAATACTCATTTAAAATTAAATTATGTTCATTTAAAATAGCAATATATTTATCATCCACCCATATTTCCTCCATCCTACATGTTATGCAATGTTATTCTATATTAGCTTTACTTAAATTCCATTAAAATAGCTTCAGCTATCTTTTTCTCTTTATTTAGCTCAATCATTTTATTATTTATGTCTGAATTCGCACTTTTAACCCAATTAATATCTCTTAATTTATATTTGAGGTTCATCGGAAATTTTGAATTTAAATTTTTAATTTGCTCAATTACTTTAAATATACTTTTCTCCAAATCACTTATTTTTTTCTCTAAAGCTGATAAAACATTCTCACTTTTTGTATTAGTCATAACTTCATCATACATATCATCCGATAATAAGTATATTGATTTTAATTCTTCAATATCTCCTAGTTTATAAGCCTCTTGAACTCTAAACCACAATAGTTCCTTCTCATTTGTACTATTTTCAATAACATCTGGATGGAGTTTTTTTGCTAAGTTTCTATAAAGTTTTTTGAACTCTATTGAATCTTCATCTGAAAGATATGGAATATTCAAATATTTTTTCGCATTTAAAAACTCTTCCTTCATTTCATTAACCTTTTTACGCCACTGCTCAAGTTCTTTTTCAATTTGATTCTTTATTTCAGAATCTTCTATATCTATATCACGATTTAGTGCTGCTTGCCTTAACTTTATTTCTCTTTTTATGGCTAGCACCTCAATTTCAAGATTAAAACATTGGTACTGAACACCGCCAATTTTTACTTTATACTCACTATCTAATGTTGGAATTTCACTAACTATAATATGTTCTCTTTGCTCAATTAATTTTACAAATTCCTCTCTCATAGTGTTATATTTATTAATCAATCTAATATATTCTGGATGAAGCTCTATTTCATCATTTTCCATATCCACACCTCCCTATATTTATAACTAAAAAAGACTCTATTAATAAGAGCCTTTATGCAATTAATTTTATCAATCTTCTTCTAATTTTTTTCTGTACTTTTCAAGAAGAGCGTATTTAGTTTCATCTAAAGTAGGATATTTTAAATCTAATGTATTCAATGTATTTTCAATTATTTCAGATATTATGAATCTAGCTAACTTTTTATTATCTGCTGGAACTACGTACCACGGACAATTCTTTGTCCCAGTTTCATTTATTATTTCATCATAACAATTTTGATAATCATTCCAATATTCTCTTTCTTTTAAATCCGCTTCTGAAAACTTCCAATTTTTAGACTTGTCATCTATTCTTTCAAGCAATCTTTTCTTTTGCTCACTTTTAGACACATTTAGAAATATTTTAACTGGAATTATTCCATTCTCAAATAGGTATTTTTCAAAATCCTTAACTTGTTTATATCTTTTATTCCATATATCATCATCTAAAACCCCATCTGGCAAATGTTCGTTTTTTAGTAAATTATGCACTCTCACCACTAACAGTTCTTCATAATAAGATCTATTAAAAATTCCTATTTGACCTCTCTCTGGTAAATTCTTATGAGCTTTCCATAAAAAATCATGATTTAATTCTTCAGAAGAAGGTTGTTTAAAACTGGTAACACGAATCCCTTGAGGATTAACACCAGTCATTACATGCTTTATAGCTCCATCCTTACCAGCAGCATCCATAGCTTGGATTATTAATAGTAAGGCATACTTATCGTCTGCATACAATTTGCTTTGATACTCAGATATTTTCTCTATATTTTTGTCTAATAAAAATTGTAATTCTTCCTTAGTATAAGATTTGTCAGAATAATTTGTCTTTTCATTAGAAATCTCAAACTTTTTTTCCCCATTGAATTGAAATTCTAATATGTTCATTTCAATCCCCCCTTAAATCTCATTATATAAAAATATTTAAAATCATATGTATAAAATTATTATATCATATATATAACTACACATTGCAATAAATTTATTTGTAATGTAAACTTTTAATAACACTTGTGAAAGAAGGTATTTTGTATGGAAAATAAAATAGGATATGCTTGTACCCCACTATCTTTACCATATAGAACTTCTAGAAGTTTTACAATAAAAAACTTTACAGAAGACAAATTTAATAAAGCAGTAAAAGAAAATTTAAGCGATCTACTGGAAATATTAAAATGGAATCATGAAAATAATATTTTGTTATTTAGAATAAGTTCGGATATAATTCCTTTTGGAAGCCATGAAAAAAACAAATTTGCTTTTTGGAAGACTTTTAAAAATGAACTTTTACTATGTGGAAATTATATTAAAAACAATAATATAAGGGTATCCATGCATCCTGGCCAATATACCGTTCTAAATTCTGTAAATGAAGCTGTGGTTAAAAATAGTATTTTAGATTTAGAATATCATTGTACATTTTTAGACTCTATGGAATTAGATTACACTAACAAAATTGTTTTACATATAGGTGGAATATATGGCGATAAAAAATCAGCAGCAAATCGATTTATAGAAAATTTCAATAAACTTTCATCATCATTAAAAAAAAGACTTATTATAGAAAATGATGATAAAAGTTACAATATAGAAGATGTACTAAAAATAAGCGAAATATTGATCATACCTGTGGTTTTTGATAATCTGCACCATAAACTAAATCCTTGTAATTTAGATATTCTAACCATTTTAGATAGAGTAAAAAAAAGTTGGAAACCTTCAGATGGAGCAGTAAAGCTTCATTATTCCGATCAAGCTATAGATAAGAAAACCGGTTCCCATTCTAAATTTGTTATTTCAGAAAATTTTTTGAATTACTATGAGCTAGTTAAAGATTTAAACTGCGATATAATGCTAGAGGTGAAAGACAAGGAATTATCAGCTAAAAAATGCCTAAGACTAATTTACAATGAAGCTTCTATTTCTTTGCGCTGCACTGAATGGGCAAAATATAAATATTCAGTAATGGAAAAAGGCTATTCTAATTATAAAAAATGTAGCCAAATGATAAACTCTGATATTTCAATAAGAGAAATATATAAATTTATAGATAACTCATTACTATTGCCCTTTAATGATGGAAACTTTGTAAATGCAGCTGAACATGTTTACGGATATATTAAAACTAAAGCTTCGCAAAAAGAAAAGGAACTCTTTATAGAACTCCTTAAAAATCCTTCTGAAAATAAAATTAAGCTTAAAGCTTTACTAAAAAAATTATGTTTAAAATATAATGCTTCTTATATTAATGCTAGTTATTATTTTATATATTGAAGCTCAAAAGCAGTAGATCCAAGACTTGAAATCGAATAAAGAGAGTTTTAATTCTCTTTATTCGTTAAAATACACCTAATACTTAATTGGTTCTTCAAACCATCCAAATGCCACTACTGCATCTATATAAGTTGAACTTGATCCTATTAATAATAGGGAAAATGCTTCACATGGTCCAATAATACTCTTACCATCATCCTCTACAACTACAGTCGCTTTAGGTGGGATAATCCTTTGATAAACATTAATGCCGTCATTTAACATCAAATTTGGTGCTGCTAAATATTTTATCTTAATCCTTGGAATTGGTGCTGGGATAATAGCACTGTTTGTTGGTGCATACAAAGGTGAAGTCATTGCTTTATATGGGGACGATGCCCTTAACCAAATTTGAGCTGTAAATGCTAAATCCGAAAAATTTGTAAAGGTAAAAGTGTTTACAAAACCATCTATATTTGAATTTCTTCCATTTGTAAGACCAGCCCAAGCATTAACTCCGTTTCCGAATGTCAACATCTCAGTTTGTCCAGCAAAATATCTACCTTTTACTGATCTATATAAGGAATTAGGTATTGCAACAACCTGTTCCATATTAATCTACTCCCAAATAATAAAATTTGCTTGTCTGCATTATATAATATGCAATACTTGTTAAAGAAGCACTAATAATTTTTACATTTTTGCAACTTCACTTATAATAACATTCATATAACTAAAGTCATCTTTTAAATTGACTATGAAAGGCTCTACATTTATATCTCCATTTTGAAAAACCCTAATCTTAGGTCTTAAGCAAGCATCCTCGAAATTTTCAACTACAATTCCCATATAATTATTGCTTAATTTAACACAAGTACCAACTGGATATGGTGCTACTTTTCTTGTAAAAACCGTTACAAGTTCTGGATCGAAGAGCCTTCCAGATGCACCCATAATTAGCTCCATAGCTTCTGAAGGTAAAAGTGCTGGCATATTAGGTTTTTCGGAAGATAAGGAATCGTATAAATCTGCTATACCTATAATGGAACCAAATTGTGAAATCTTGTTCCCTTTTTTTTGGTCCGGATAGCCTGTACCATTATATCTTTCATGATGCTCTAATATCCCAATATAAGATGTTATTGGTATATTATATTCTTTTTTCATATATCCATAGCCCAATTCCGGATGTTTTTTATATTCTTTTAGTTCCTCGTCATTAAGTTTTCCTTCTTTTAATAATATGGCCTTATCAATAAACATTTTTCCAATATCATGAAATATCGCCCCAAGTCCTAATTTAAATAACTTATCTTTATCTAGCTTCAATGCAATTCCCATAGCTATTGATAAAACCGTTACATTTAAAGAATGTAAATAAGTGTAATCATCAAAATATTTTAAGTCTACCATATTAACCATAAGACTGTCACTTTTAAGAATTTCTTCAACGATTTCAGAAACCTTTCCTTTAAAAAGTTCAACCTTTTTATAGTTTTCAATAATAGCCTTAGTTTTATTTTTAGCATTTTCAATAGATCTGTCTTGAATAAACATATCTTTTATAGCATTAACAGTAGTATTTCTTAAATTGTCACTAATCGTATTTACAACTTCAATATCTCTTGAAATATCATCTTCTATATAAATTCCGTTATATCCCATATTCTTAATGGATTTAATATATTTTTCATTCATTATAGTATCTTTTTTTAACATAAGTTGATTGCTTTTTCCATAAATATTTTTAGCAACAACCATTCCTTCTCTTATGCAGTAAGCTGGTACATACCTCACACATACTTCCTCCTTCCTTTGTTAAACTGAATATGCGAAAACAAAAATATTAAATACATTTGTATAGTATTTTATCATATTGTAACCTAAGTTTCTATGACAATGTATAGCAATCTTAATAAAAATATAACAAGAAAAATTATAAAAAAAAGGTAACCGGCAAAATTAAAACCATTTAGCTTTATATTGCTATTACCTTATTTTATTCATAATTTTATTTTTCTTCTAACATTCATAAATTCTCATTTACAAACTTATCATAGAAATCTAAATAGCTTTTATTAGCATCTTCGCTTTCAACGTGCTCTATAGCTGGTCTTGGATGAACATTAAACTGACCTGTTAATTGATACTGTAAATCTGGACCCCATTTCATTTTGCTTCTTAGTGGTGCTATTTGCTCATCTAAACATTTTACTATTGGTCTCAAATTATATTTAGGATTTTTTAAGAAACCCATTAATAATTCTAAAGGACAATTACCAGCTCCTCTTCCCATGCCGCTTAAGGTTGCATCTAAATAACTTGCTCCCATCATCATAGCTTCTAAAGTATTGGCATATGCAAGCTGTTGATTATTATGGCAGTGTACTCCGATTTTTTTATTATTTGCTTCTGCTATAGCAATATATTTTTTCATTAATTTTTCCACATCTTCTGAATATAAAGAGCCAAAACTATCAACTAAGTATATTATATCAACATCTGTTTTCCCCAGCACTTCTAGTGCCTCATCAAGTTCATGTTCCTTAACCGTTGAAACAGACATCAAATTTATTGTAGCCTCATAACCTTTATCCTTTGCATCCTTTATTATATCAATTGCTGCAGGAATTTGGTGTATATATGCCGCAACCCTTATCATATCTATAACGCTGTCTTCTCTCTTTAAAATGTCCTCTTTATAGTTAGTACGACCAACATCAGCCATTACTGATATTTTAACCTTCTTCTCTCTATCTCCAATAATATCTCTTAAAAAATTTTCGTCACAAAACTTAGCTTTTCCAAAATCATTAACCTTAAACATATCCTTTGCTGCTTTATATCCAACTTCCATATAATCCACTCCAGCTGCTTCTAAAGCATCATATACAGCCTTAACTAAATCATCATTAAAATGAAAGTTATTAATTAAACCTCCATCCCTTATTGTACAATCTACTACTCTTACATCTTCTCTATAAGTTAGCCATGTTCCTTTTCTTTGCATATTTACCACCCTTTCTTTTTTTACTAAAGCAAAAAACTCCCGTCCTTACCTAATGTAAAGGACGAGAGTATAATCCCGTGTTACCACCTTAATTTACTGTTATTTCACAATAACAACCTCTTCGAGTACAAAGTTATACTCTAGCACTATAACGGGTGCAGGTTACGGCTACTGCCTACTTGGTTTTACCTTTCGGAGTGCTGCTCAAAGATGTATTCAAACTTGCTTGCTTTGCTCCTTTCACCAACCGGAAACTCTCTTTAAAGCTATACAAATTTTACTTGTTCTTTTCAATGCATTTTATAAACTATTTAATTATCATTTTAAATTTAAATTTTATTGCTGTCAAGTATTAAAGCTTAAACATTTTATATTTTTTTTAATTCTTCTCTTTTTTTACGATATTCTATAATGGGCAAATCGCCCTGAATAAGCTTTTCATCCATTTTTAATTGAGACTTATTAGGAATTTGAGTTAAAACAACACGCCTATCTTGATGTAAAATATATTTATTTAAAATACTGCTCATATTATTTATAAAATCTTTTAATACTGGCACCTTCATGAACCTTTGATAAAATCTAATATAAATTTGAGTGTTATTATCATCTATAGGTGCAAAAATTGCAAATATTCTTACATCTTTGCTTATAATGTTTTGCCAGGTGTTAGGCATTTGAAATTGAAGACTAAATAACTTTTCATAATTTTTAATTTCTTCTGGTTTTAATGGTTTTGACTTGCCATCATCAACCGTATTATTTACATAAAAAGTCATTAAATTATCCTTCCACTTTACTACAGGTCCGTTTACTAAAGTTTTATTACCTTTCCCAATAGAATTACTATGTACAAAGGGTAAATGAACCACATCTAATTGATTTTCTATAGCTCTTGTATAATGTACCGGCCACACTTCGGAAAAACCTCCATATGAGAAGCCCTCATTTAGTTCTTTAAAAAATGGGATTTGTGGCAATACTTCTTTATCTTCTCCGTACCAAAGCCAAATAATATCATACTTTTCTTCTACTCTAAAATAATTCACTTTAAATCTTTCTGGCACTACATTATTACCATTTGCAGGAATAAAGGTAACTTTACCTGTAGAATCATATTGGAAACCATGGAAAGGACACTCTATTTTATCATGAATAATTTTTCCAAGACTTAAAGCTGCACCTCTATGGCAGCACTTATCAAAAATACAATTAACCTTCCCATCTTCACTTCTCCAAAGTACAAGTTTTTCTCCCAGTCTCGTTACTCCAATAGGCTTTTTTAACTTTAATTGCTTTGAATCAAGCACCGCATACCACTGATCTTTTATCATTCCCATCCCTCTTTTCTATGTTTTACTAATTATATAATACTATATATCGTATCTTTTTTTATTAAAAAATAATAATTTTATCGCTAACATTATTATATACAGATAAAAGAAAACTTGAATTAAATAAACGTAGCTTATATTAATAGAAACAGCAAAACCAACAGCATAAGTTAATACCGTAGCACCAGTACAGTTAAAAAGCGAAATTATTATTGTAACAGGTGGAATGTTCTCTTTTTTTACATTTTGAACAATATATGATTGGAGTGCTGGATAAATTATAGATATGGTCATTCCAATAATTGCAATACCAACCAAAGCCTGAAAACTATTTTTTCCAGTGATTAAAATAAAAATGCCTAATAAAGTTATGATAGGCGAAATCATCAAAAATTTCAACTGTCCTATTTTTTCTAACAATATATCGCCTACAGCCCTTCCAAAGGTAAATAAAATCCAGAAACCCATCAAAATATTTGGGACATCTGCTTTACTTATATGATAATGACTTTCAAGGAAAGTTCCAGTCCAATTTGTTGTTGAAAGCTCTGAACCAACATATAAAAAAATTGCTATTGATGTAAATAGTACAAACGGATTTTTAACAACACTTATTATGCTTTCTCTATTATCTTTATGAGGAATATTTATATTATCCATTTTTAATACTAAAATAATAAAAATAATCATAGTAATAATATGAATTATATATGTAAAATTAAAAGGAATAGCATTCTCTAAAATCAATCTATCTATTGGCAATATTAAAATCCCTCCAATACCATAACAAGCATTAAAAAGGCTAAATTTCTGATATTTCTTTGGCAAGAGAGAAAGTATTGTACTAACATATACCGTTATCATACCAGATGCAAGTCCTGTAAAAAAGTATCCTATTAGGAGTATAGTATACGATTTTGAAGCTAAAATAACTATGCTTGCAATAATGGCTAAAATCGCCCCAAAAATCGTACCTTTTTTTAAACCTGATTTATCCATTAACTTTGCACTAATTAAGCATATTATGAAAGAGCCACAATATACAACTGAAGGAAGCATAGCAATTACTGAACTAGACATATTATACGTACTTTTTATTGTCGTTATAAAAGGCGACAACGTATTGGTCATTAATGATGTAAAGAATACCCCTAAAAATACTATAAGCATTGTTTTTAAATTATTTTTCATAAATTTACGCTCCAAACTATAATCTAATTTCATATATTTTTCAAATCAAAATCTTTTGAAACAGCATTTTATTTTACTTAACAAAAAGTACTCATATATAAAATTGAGTCATCCTCATAATCACTAAAATACTCTTTAACCGCCTCAGAGTTGTTTCCAATAATCCTTGAAAAGACAGTAATATAAGCTTTTACAGCTCCATTATCAACTTTTCCCTCCATTAAATAATTTAAAAACAAGGCATATGTTATTAATATAAATTCAATAATAATTAATTGAAATTCATTTATTATATCCTCTAAATGGCTACTTTTACACATATTAAAAATTTTACTTACAACACAGTTTTCTATTAAAAGGCTGTACTTTTCTAGTTTTTTCCTATAACCATACCACTTAGTCATAAGATTTGATAAATCAATGCTTTCTGCAAAATCATAAATATTGTTTAAGTATACTCTATAGCCTGAAATATTTCTATAATTGATAGTTATATCCATAAATAAATTATTTACTTTTTCTATGTAATCATAAAAATCTATATTTTTAAACTTTTCAGTTTGCTCTAATAAAAAATAATATTTCTCATAATTTAAACTATCTTTATCTTTAGTATTCGATAAATTTGCAAGCATTTCTAAACACTTTATAAACCTATTTCCTAATAAATAATCATCTTTCTGACACAATTTAACCAACGCTTGTCTAAGCTTCAGCTGAACACTAAAATTTTCAAAGTCTTTATTGTTATGTTTTGAAATCATTCCTATCTTTGTATTTAAATTATTTATAAGTTCAACAACTTCTGGACACGAACACGATAATGAAAATTCTCTTATTTCTTTAAAATTATTTTCTATTCTAGGAAAACTATGACAAGTTACTGATAAATATTGTTCTCCATGATTATTTACAATTTGACATAATCCTTTTTCATCTAAAAGAGGACAAGCTTTATGCGTTCTCTTCTTTATATAGTAACCGGTTAAATTTTTTCCTCTTCTTAATTTTACATTTTTTAATATATACTCAAAATTATCCCCTTCACTTTCCCACTTTTTATAAGTGGCTTCATCCACATCAATATCCCAGCCTCCACAGCAGGTAAAACTGCATTTATCCGCTGTGCATTTAAATTTATCATAATTTGAGATTTTAAAAACCTCTAAGTTTTTATCCATATAAAATGCCTCCATAAATTTAATAAACAATTTCAATACTATCATTAAAAAAACTGCTGCACAAGTAATTAAAAATATGTGCAGCAGCTTATATTAATTTTCATCCTTTGCTTTTTTCAAAAGAGCTATATCAAACTTTTTCATTTTTAAAAAAGCCTTTGTAACTCTTGCCCTTTCTTCATTCGTTCCGCTCAATAATTCACCTAGATTATCCGGAATAATCTGCCATGATAGTCCATACTTATCCTTTACCCATCCACATTGTGCAGCTTCAGGTACATCGGAAAGCTTTTCAAAGTAATAATCTATTTCCTCTTGATTTTTGCAGTTTATCATAAAGGATACTGCCTCATTAAATCCATAATCAACGTCATAGCCATTATCACCAGCAGAAAAATTTGTATTTTTAAGCTTTACGGAGGCAAAATTAATTTTTGCATTTTTAGCCTTTGCTTCTCCTTCTTTATATTTATTTACAAAGGTTACTTCTGAATTTTCAAATATACCAGTATAATACTCCATTGCTTCTTCAGCCTTTCCACATTCATCACCGGAAAATAATAAGCTTGGAGTTATCTTTTGAGAAATCGGTGCAAAATCATGCAATAATAGCTGCCAAGATAGCCCATATCTATCTTGTATCCAACCATACAGATTAGCAAAAGGGTACTTATCTAAAGGCATTAAAACTTTTCCACCAACGGAAAATGCTTCCCAAAGTCTTTTAACTTCCTCAGTATTACTGCAGGCTACAGCAAAAGATATTGAAGGATTAAATTTAAAATATGGTCCTCCGCTTATAGCTGCAAAAGGAAGACCTGCTAAAGTGAATTGTACTGTTTCTGCATTGCCTGAAGGAGTATCTTCTATAATATTAAAGCTTTCTAGCCTGGAATCTTCAAAAAGAGTGACATAAAACTGGGCTGCCTCTTTTGCATCTTTATCGTACCATAAATGAGGAATTAATTTTTCCATAAAAATCACCATCCTTAATATTTATTATGACTGAATTTTCAGTCAATATCGTTACACACATTGTACTATAGTGTCATTTTTCTGTCAAAATAAATGTTTTTTTTGCATTATCTAATAAGAAATGAAACTACAATAACTACAAGAGTACTAATTAATGTACCAAGCAAATAATATTCAGCAAAATCTTTTTCTTTTGATATTCTATCATATCTTGCTATAGATTTAGCAGTTAATACAAGACCAATTGCAGAATATTGTCCAATAGATATAAATATAAGGATTATAATTCTTTCTATAGTTCCAATAAACCTTCCCGCATTGTTATCTTTAAGTTTTTCTTCTTCACTTATCTCAGGCTTATATTTTGATATAAGTTTTGAAATAACTATATTTGCTGGCTTATGTATGATTAAAAGAGCTAAAAGCCAAGATACGATAAATAGCTTGGACATATTTAGTGCGTTAACAATTTGAGCAAAACAGCTATTTAAATTTATAGATATTTTGTTTATATAAAGTACATATGAAATCACCGATAAAGTCATAATATGTAGAATTTGGTCAATAAAAAATATATCCCGAATCCTATCTATATCTAATTTATTATTTTCTTTAAGCTTATTTTTATACAAATATTTTATAACATCTATTATAGTATGAAATATAGCCGCAACTGTAATAGCAAAGATTATATAAATAGAAACTATTGGCAATGAAACCACTATCATCGTAATATAGTAGCAAGCACAATGAATAAAAACCCACTTTATTTTCTCTTCTTTTTTCTCAGCCATAATGCTTGTCTGGGCATAAAAATCGCCAATTATATGTGCTAATAATAGAAAAATAAAATATTCTTTAACCATCTTTTCTCCTTATCCCTATAAGTACATTATCGATTGCACTTACAGCTGCCTTATATGCATAATATTTTCCAGTTGCCAGACTTTTTTGAACTGAAGGTTGCTTTATAGAAAGTCTTTTAGCTGCACTTAATTGATTATCTTGATATTCTAACATATCCCATATTACTTCTCGCTGCCTGCTGCTCCAACTTTCTTTTATAGCATTCATTAAGGATAAAATAGTATTTAATAGTATAATACTTTCATCCTTTTCTCCTTCCATTTCAATTCTTACATCAGAAGGAGCTACCTGTTTTCTTTTTTCATTTTCTTTTAAATAATTAATTGCCGACCTTGCTTTGTAATAGGCCGGTCCGTCAGCTCCTAAAGGCATCTCACTATTAATATATGTAGTTATAGCACCAATACCTACACCAAATCGTATTTTTGTTGGATACATTTTTCTTTCGATTTCCAAAATAATATTCATTACATTTTCTCCTGTACAAATAAGACCTTGAAATTCATCGCCAAGGGTTATCATAAACTTTGAAGCAATATCAGCTTCATAAGTTTTATTTATAAATTCCAAAACTTCCTTTAAGCTTTCCTGAACACTATTTCTATCCTCTATTTTTTTAGATTCCTTGATATCACCTATTATAGCTATGTATATGGCCATTTAAATCACCTCTCCAATAACTTCATTATATAGTTCTATAAGTGAATAATCAAATATTATTCATATATAAAGCTATATTATTGCATTATTGCATTTTAACAGCATAAAAAAACTTCCTATCAATAATGATAAGAAGTGACTATTATAAACTGCCCTCAACATGTAATTTTAATTCAATACCTTTTTTTGTTGTTGCAAGTCCACCCAATGCTGTTTCTCTAAGTTCGCAAGGTAACTGCTTACCAACCCTATACATAGCTTCTACACAGTCATCAAAAGGAATCCTGCTTTTTACTCCACTCATCACTAAATCTGCTGTAGAAAGTGCACTAACAGCACCAGCAATATTTCTCTTTGCGCAAGGTACCTCCACAAGTCCTGCTATAGGGTCACAAACTAATCCAAGAATATTTTTAATTACGATTGCCGCGGCATCTAACGCCATTTGTGGAGTTCCCCCCATAATTTCTACAACAGCCGCTGCTCCCATAGCTGCAGCCGATCCGCACTCTGCTTGACACCCTCCTTCTGCACCAGCCATAGTAGCATTTTTAGCTATTAAAATTCCAACACCTGAAGCAGTAAATAGTGCCTTTATTAATTCGTCTTCAGTTTTATTTAATTTTTCACCAGCAGTAATAATGACAGCAGGCAATATTCCACAGGAACCAGCCGTTGGAGCTGCAACTATTTTGCCCATAGCAGCATTCACTTCAGCTGAGGATAAAGCTCTAGCCATAGCTTTAACTAAAAAATCACCACATAAAGTATTTCCTCTACTTGCATATTTATATAACTTCACAGCATCTTTACCAATTAATCCACTTACCGATACAACCTCATGAGTCATTCCATATTCAGCAGCTTCCTTCATAACCTTTAAACTGTTTCTCATTCTATTTATTGCTTTTTCTTTAGTTCTACCACTACTTTCTACTTCTTGAAATAATGTATATTCTCCAATAGACACGCCTTCTTTTCGGCATATATCAACAAGCTCTTCTCCTGTGTTTACAAACATAAATTTATTCACCCTTCCGTAATTGGATTAACGCATCTTATGCTATATATATTTCCTAATTGTTTTATACTTGAAACCACCTCTTCACAAATAGCACTATCCGTTTCAAATATCATCGTTGCATTAAGTCCTTTAATTTTTCTATAAAACTTTAAATAAGCTACATTAATGCCTGCTTCATAAATTATCGTACTTACCTTGGATATCATACCAGGAATATCTTTAAGCCTTATTATAAGTGCTGGATAATTTCCTGTAAAATCAACTACCATTTTGTCGATCTCATTAATAATAATATTTCCACCACCAATAGAAGAGCCTAAAATTTCAATAACACTTTCATCAAACTTTTTGATTTCAAACTTTACCGTATTAGGATGTACTTCTCCTAAATCTTCCTCAATAAAATCAAATTTAATCTTTTTTTCCTTTGCAAACATAAAAGAATTTTTTAACCTTGCATCCCAAGGATCCATACCCAAAACTCCTGCTACCAAAGCTTTATCTGTTCCATGTCCTTTATAAGTTTTTCCAAAAGAACCATGCAAATAAAACTTCACTTCTTTTATGTCCTCTTCACCTGCAATTATAGCTGCAATTTTACCTAGTCTTGCGGCTCCAGCTGTATGTGAACTAGAAGGCCCAACCATAATGGGTCCTAAAATATCAAAGCAGCTAAATTGTTTCATAATTCCACCATCCATTTTTAATTTGTTTATATTATATACTATTTTTTTCTAATTTAATATTATTACACTGATAAAATAACATATTTTTATCAATTTATCAATAAAATTTATTTATTGTTTTTAATTTTTAATTTAATAAATTTGGTGTATAATATTTAGGCAAATGTTATAATTACAATATAATTTGTAACTTGGAGGGAAAAAACTTGAAGAATGTTAAATCGTGGAAAATATTCATCTTTTCAGCTTTATGCTTCTTATTTGTAGGTGTATTGTATATTACTATGAAAAACTACTTATTGGGTGGATTATTTTCAATGTTAGGAGCTATATATTTTTATTTAAGCAGAGCTCAATATAAAAACGAACAAAAAAAATCGATTTTAAGAACACAAAATGAAAAGTTTGTAAGTCTGAAGCTAGAATTAAAGGAATTGATTGCAGAAAAGAAAAAATATGAAGCAATTAATAGATATAGAGAAATTACTGGAGCTAACTTAAAAGAAGCCATGGATTATATAGAAAAAATTTGTAGAGAAAAATAAAGCTGACATATTACTTAACAGTATAAATAAAAAAACATCCTTTGATTAGCGTAAAATATGGTATTGAATAAAATTCTATCCATCTCAATTCCTTTAGAGGAATTGAGATGGATAGAATTTAAAGGTTAAATACTTCCTTTGCAACTTCATGAACTAGCTTTATTTTAGCCCATTGTTCTTCTTCTGTAAGTTTATTTCCTTCTTCAGTAGATGCAAATCCACATTGAGGACTTATGCAAAGACGTTCTAAAGGAATATATTTAGTTGCTTCTTTAACACGATTAATTATATCTATCTTATTTTCTAGCAAAGGATTTTTAGTTGTAATTAGTCCTAGTACAACTTTTTTATCTTCACTTACATATTGAAGTGATTTAAAATCTCCAGAGCGTTCATCATCAAATTCTAGATAAAAGGCGTTAACATTTTCTTTTGAAAAAAGATCTTTTGCCACAAAATCATATCCACCTTGGCACGCCCATGTAGAGTGAAAATTTCCTCTGCATATATGAGTATTTATTACAAGATCTTCTGGCTTGTCTTCAATTGCAAGATTATTTATCCTAATTAATTTTTCAATAATGTTTTGAAGTCCAATTTCATCTGTTCCAAAAATAAACTTAGCATTGGGGTCAACGCAAACTCCCCATGTACAATCATCAAATTGAACATTTCTGCAACCTGCTAAATACAAATCTTTGATTACCTTTTTATAACCGGTAGCAATATCAGAAATCAACTCCTCTTCATTAGCATAAATTTTTTTAGTTCTTTCTATATTTTGAGGTATAATCATTTGAAATAAAAATTGTGCTGGTGAAGGAATTGTCTGCCTTGCAACAAAATCATTTTCTTCAAATTGTTTTACAAACTTAAAATGCTCTATAAAAGGATGCTCCTTTATAGAAACTTTACCAGTTAAATATGTATCATCTATTAAAGCAGCTTCTCCATGAAAGGGAATTCCTATATTTGTTTTTTCATGTCCAATCCCATCAAATGCCCAAATAAAATCAAGATGCCAGGAACTTCTTCTAAACTCTCCGTCTGTTATAACTGAAAGTCTAGCTAACTTTTGCTTTGAAATTAAATCTTTAATAGCCTCATCTTCAACCTTTTTCAATTGTTCTAATGTAATTTTCCCATTTGAATATTCACTTCTTGCCTTTTTTAAAAAATCTGGTCGCAAAAAACTTCCAACAATATCGAATTTAAAAGGTGCATTTTTACTCATATATATTATCTCCCATCTATAGATGAAGTAATCTTCATCAAAAATTTTGTTAATGTAATAATAGCAGATAATTTTAATTATAGCATAACTCTAAAAAACTATCACTTGTTATAGCTTTTAACTATAACAAGTTGTTTACGTTATTTTTTAGTGCTTCTATATATCTATTAGCCAGCTTACTAAGGGTAATATCTTTATGAGAAATCCATCCAATAATTATTTCTTCATCCACCTGCAAAGGCACAGCAATAATATCGTGTCCATTCAAGTCTGAGCTTAAAATCCCAGTAGAAATTGTATACCCCTCTAATCCAATCAAAAGATTAAAAAGAGTTGCTCTATCACTGACTTTAATATTTTTTTTATGTGAAAGTGTGCTTAAAATTTCTTCTGAAAAATGAAAGGAATTATATTCTCCTTGCTCAAAATATAAATAGGGGTAATTTTCCAAATCCTCCATTGTCACTTTTTCCTTTTGGGAAAGTGGATTATTTTTACTAATAAAAACATGAGGTCTTGCGATAAATAGCTTTGTAAATTGTAACTTGTTTTCTTTGAACAATTTGTTTAGAATCTTCCTATTGAACTCATTTAAATATAAAATTCCTAGTTCACTTCTTAGATTTTTAACATCATCGATAATTTCATAAGTTTTAGTTTCCCTTAAACTAAATTCATATTCATCATTCACATATTGTTTTATTAAATCCACAAATGCATTAACAGCAAAAGCATAATGCTGAGTCGATACAGAAAAATGCTTAACAGAAGGTTTAGCATCAAAATATCTTCTTTCTAATAATTCTGTTTGTTCAACTACCTCTCTTGCATAACCTAAAAACTCTGCTCCTTGAATAGTAACACTAATTCCTCTATTGGTGCGCTGAAAAATAGTTGTATTAATTTCAGTTTCAAGCTCTCTAATTGCACTAGAGAGACTTGGTTGAGTTATAAAAAGTTTTTTAGCTGCAATGTTAATTGAACCGCAATTTGCAATCATAATAGCATACTTTAGTTGCTGCAATGTCATTCTACCACCACCGTACAAGTTAACTTTCTGATTTTTTATTGTTCATTATTTTCATTTTGAAGTAAGCTATTTTTTCTACCATAAGTAAAGTAAATAGTTAAGCCAATTACAAGCCAAACTATAAATCCTATCCAAGTTTTTAATTGTAGTCTTGATAATAGCATAATGCAGCACAATATAGTGATTATTGGTAAAAATGGTACTCCTGGACATTTAAAAACCCTTTTAAAATTAGGCATAGTATGTCTAAGCTTTATTACAGAAAGAGATACTACTATAAAGCCAAGCAAAGTTCCAATACTTAAAAACTGCACTATTATATCAAGTGGCAAAAAACCTGCTATTACTGCAGCTATACTTCCAGTTATTATAGTTGAAATATAAGGGGTTTTATGCGTTGGATGTATCTTAGAAAAAAACTTAGGCAATAACCCATCTCTAGACATACCCATAAACACTCTAACTTGACCATATAGAACCACTAATAAAGTGGACATCATTCCAATAATAGCACCAACTCCAACAAGAGATGACCCCCAATATATGCCTACCCTAGATAATGCTCCTGGTACTGCATTCTCAGAAATTATTTCTTTAAAGGGAACTAACCCAGTAAGAACAAAAGCCACTGAAATATATAATATACTTACTACGGCAAGACACATCATTAGTCCTAAAGGAAGATCTCTTTTAGGATTTTTCGCTTCTTCTGCCGATGTAGAAATGGCATCAAAACCAATATATGAAAAGAAAATAGTAGCTGTACCTGCAAATATACCCTTCCAGCCATATGGATTAAACGGCTTGTAATTTGATACATTTATATGTGACATTCCAAGTCCTATAAATAAAAGTATTATAACAATTTTAACTCCAACAATTATATTATTTACTTTTGCACTTTCACTCATTCCATAGCACAAAAGACCTGTAATCAATGCAATAATAAGTATTGCTGGCAAATCAACAATACCACCATTACTTGGAGAGGCAGTTATTGCTTTAGGTAAATAAATCCCGATGTTGTTCAATATACCTAAAAATGTTCCAGACCAACCTGATGCAACAGCACTACATGCAACTAAATATTCAGCTGTTAAACACCAGCCTATAATCATTGCTACTATTTCACCAAAAGCTATGTACGAATAAGAATAAGTACTACCTGCAACCGGAAACATAGTTGCAAGTTCTGAATAACATAAGCCACAAAAGCATGCTACGATAGCCGCCAAAACAAATGAAACGATAATAGCTGGCCCTGCAGCATGCGCTCCTTCTCCTGTAGCAACAAATATACCTACACCTACAACAGCACCTATTCCTAGAGCACCAATATCCTTTGCTGTTAAATTTTTCTTTAAAGGTGATCTCTCCACTGACTCAAGTACTTGTTCAGCGGTTTTCTTTTTCCAAATATTCATTTTATTCTCCTCATCTTATGTCTATATAATATTTGTTTATAATCATAATTTATACGATTACGTAAATATGTGACATTATATAATTAAAAATAAAGCTGTTGCAAAATAGAAATAAAGTACGAACTAAATTGAACCACAGCCTAATACTCATCTATATATTATAATGTCTATTATAATACGAATCAATGCAAAAATGTATTTTTTAAACACTTTTACAATGATTCGTGTCGATAAATGTTTGAAAAATAAAGTGGAGTAGGAGCTAAATAAAAAACTTTACTTAGCTCCTACTCCATTATAAACACATTAATTTTTTATAATAATTAATATTCTTCTTCTCTTCTTCCAAACTCTGGAGATTCAATCCATTGCTCTGCATTCGTAAGTATACGACTTAATTCTTCGAAAACTTCATAATGTTGTTTTTCTTGTTTAATAAGATATTGAAATATCTCTTTTTCATCTTCTTTTGCTTCTTTTAAAAACTTTTCATATAAATCTATGCTATTCTTTTCCGTATCCGCTGCTATTCTATAAAAAGCCAATTGATTAGAATCTCTTTGTCCCTCTGTTTCAATATCTTTAGCATCAGAATATATATTAGGGAAACTTAAAAACAAATCAGAATCTATTAACCTGTAAGTCACTTTATTTATCTTATTTTCTAAAATTCCAGCATGTCTTTTTTCTTCTTCTGCTAACCAATTACATAACCCGTGTAATTCATTACCCTTATTTTTTTCTGCTTGTTCTCTATAGTATTTTTCTCCGTCTAATTCCATATTAATTGCATATTGTAATATATCCATAAAAAATCTCCTCCATATGTTATCTTTATAAATTTATATATTTAATGTTTATGTCTTTTTACTTAATGACTTTTAATAATTATATTATAACATATAATTTCATAAAGACAACAATTATTATTATTTAATAAGTTTTATCGAAAGAGTTTTTATCTACTTTTCTTGAAGCTATTTAAACTAGTTCCTTCATCTCACTTGCTGTAGCACTCAATTCTTGTGAGCTTGCAATTACTTCTTCACTAGTAACTGCAATTTGATTAATAACTTCTGTCACCGATTTAAATTTTAAAATAGCATCTTCTGTTAATTGGGTTATAGTGGAATTAACACTTACTATATTATTTGTTTCATTTATTTGTTCATTTATGCAATCATTGACTTCTTGTATATTATTACCAGAGTCTTTAAGTTTATTTATCATTTCTATAGTGTCTTTGACCGTTGAATTAGTAAGCGTATAGCCACTTGAAATTTTATCATTATTTTCTGACATTAAAGCTTTTACATCAGAAATTTCATTTTTAAATTCACTTATTATACCGTTAATATTATTTAATGATTGTCGACTATCTTCGGCAAGTTTTCTAACTTCTTCTGCAACTACAGCAAAGCCTTTACCCATTTCTCCAGCCCTTGCTGCTTCTATGCTTGCATTTAATGCTAAAAGATTTGTTTGCTCAGCAACACTATCAATAACTTTCAATATATTATCAATATTATTGGACCTCTCTTCTAAAACATTAATTGCATTGTATGTATTTCCTGTACTATTATTAACATCAGAAATTATTTTTAATAATTCACTTAAGGATGCTTCATTATTATTTGATATTTCAATTAAACTTAATGAATTTTTAGAGATACCATTGATTTTATTTAATACTCCTTCATTAATTTCCAATAATTTTTTTATAGTTAAATAATTTTCTTTTGATTTGTTTAGCACAATATTTGAATCACTATTAATAATTTCGCTACTTTCTGCAATTTTTTGAATAGAATTATTTTCCTCTTCGATTGCAACAGTTAGCGTATTGCTAGCATTTGCTACAATTCCAGATATTTCTTTCAATTTTTTAAGTAAATCTGATATTTTTTCATTCTTTTCAATAAGCTTTTGTTCATCTTCTTCAACATTTTTCAAAATGATCCTTGCCATGATTGTAAAAAACAATATACCAAAGGATATAAAAACAATTACTATTGCTCTAATTAACAATTCCCTGATTAAAACACTTTTATCTGGAATCAATCTAGAGTTCATAATAAACAAAGTAATTTCACAAACTATACTTAAAGTAATTGAAGAAATTATAAGCTTTAAATCTAAAAATAATGCTCCCAATAAAATAAAATAAAAAACAACTACCCATAGTTCTTTTGAAGGAACCATAAAATTTAGATACATATAATTAAAGTAACAAATAACAAGAAGAGTTACTTTTAAAACATTAAAAAAACTATCCCATTTTTCAGGTTTTAAAACCTGTTTATACAGTACATAAAATACTATTATTTCTAGTATCACACTAATGGCAAATATTACAAGCAGATTCCAAGCTATATCTTCATATAAGCCTATAATTTTTAATACAATAAAAGTAATTGAAGCCATAAACGCACTAAAACAACATAAAAGTATTACATTTCTTAAAACTCTTTTTTGATACTCAATAATTTTACTAGACTCTCCTAACAAGAAAAAACAACCCCTTATTGTTTATTTTACCATTTATATAACAATGCTGCCATTGTATAACCTGCAGCAACTGAACAAAATATAGATAAATCATTTTCTTTAAATTTATACGATTGTACCTTTTCTTCTAAAGCCATGAAAGGGCTTGTACAACCTGTATAACCATATTTTTCTCCAATAAAAATCGCTTTATCTTCACCTAAACCTAACTTCTCTATCGTTAAATTTAAATCTGTTTTTGAAAATTGAGACATGAAATAATGTTTAATATCATTTGAAGCTAAACTATTTTCATCTAAAATACCTGTAATAAGATTTACCCATTTATCTGATAAAAAACTAAAATCAAAGGGATCCCATTTTATTTTTCTGTCATATTCATCAGTTTCATCTTTCCACATATTTGTAAGACCACATACTGGAAATCTAATATATTCATTATATTCGCAGTCCGTATACATTTTTGAATCTATTATACCTCTTAAAGTTTCTTCTTCTTTAGCCTCTAAAATTACCGCCGAAGCCCCATCTGAAAAGCAAGAATACATTACCAAATCATCTTCTCTTGCAAAATTGCTCATCACTATAGAGCCAATAACTAAAATACGCTTGTATTTTTTGTCTGTTTTTAAATATCTAGCTGCAATATCTACTCCTGTAATCATTCCAATACAATCATTATTGATATCAAATACATTTGTTGCATTTGCTGCTCCTAATTTATTTCTAAGTATCAATGCACAACATGGTGTTAAATATTCAGGTGTATCAGAAACGCAAATTATTGCATCGATATCTAAAGCTGTCAAGTTAGCATTATTTATAGCTCTAATTGCTGCTTCATAACTCATAGTTATGCTATTTTCACCTTCATTTGCTAGCGTTCTTCTATTCCTACCAAGTTTTCTTGCCAATCCTTTTGCATGATCAGTTAAATTGTATTTTTCAAAATGGTTTTCAAAATAATTGTTATGTAATATTCTTTCTGGATGATAACTTCCTAGTCCTACTATGTGTACATTTTTATACATTTTTTCACTCCTTTAAGCTTAATTATAAACAAAATCATATTATAACATTTTCATACAAATTGTATCATTTATAATACTTTTTTTCAATAATTATATATAATCACCTTATTATTTAACAATGATTAGCCCTTTATACTATAAAAAAATGAACCAGCCTACTTAAATTTCAGCTGATTCATTCATTTTAAACAATTAACAATTTTCTTTCATTTACATGATGACCGAATTCAGGTAAAAATATGAAACTCTCCTGATCTGGATCTAAATGTTCCTGCATGATTGGTGGCATATAAGAAGATGTAAAGCAAAATCCATATTTTAAATTATGATATCCTTGGGAAAGTCCACCTTGTTTTTTTACCTTTAATACTGCTGGCTCTGTCACTGACCAATGTGTCTTAAAGTCAGATTTCATTTCTTCATAAGTAAAATCTTCCCCCTTAAAACTCCAAACAATATCTTCTTTTTCAAATTTTTCTCCGTCTACAAATAAAGTTCCAGGACGAAGCTGGCTTAAAAAAATTCCACGATAGTAAGGAAGTCTCACCTTTAACTGAAAGCCCACCACTTTTCCATTTTCTACAATATTCCTAAATCCAACTGATTGAATAACTTCTCTTTCCATAATAGCCTCCTTAATCTCCCAGTAAATTTTTCAACATAATATGTTGTTTTCTAAGGGTCTGACCTACTTCGTATCCTGATTCATATTTATCTGCACCTTCATATTCACTTAACAAATATCCATCCCATCCATGATCCTGCATCACTTTGATAACTTCTGGATATGGAATCGTAGTTTCCTTAAAATCATCACTCATGTGAATAAATTTAGCATGACAACAATATATATATGGAAGTAATGGAATAATGTCTTCTGGTGTATTTGGTTTATAATTAGGATCCTTCCATTCACCTTCGGAGAACTCTGTACGGAACACACTAAAATCGATATTTAGCCCAAAATTCTTCGTTCCAGTTTCTTTGATGAAATCAACAAAATCTGTTACAAGTTTTCCTTTAAGATTTGATGGTGTATGGATTTCTGGACACATTTTTATATTCAGTTCCTCTGCTAGAGGAAGTGCTCCATTTATAATTTCACGCCAGTTATTTACAGGTTCAAGAAGATCATTTATTACTGGCATCTTGGTTCTCATTACAGTAAATCCAAGACGATGCGCTAAGCGAATATCTCTTTTTAACATTTCCACCGACTCTTCTGTGGTAAGATCTCTGTCTCCTAATACATGAGAATCAATCCAGTTTCCATATTCCACAGGTACAACTTCATATTTATCACAAAGACGGTGCCATTTTTCTACCCATTCATCACTCGGATATGGATAATTTTCAATATGTGTGTTAGCTAAAATTTCAATGCCATGAGCGCCCATATCATGTACATCCTCAAAACATTCTTCTAATGTCTTCGTTAATCCAAATTCAGCAGAGTAGCTATATAAAGCAACACCACGCTTTGGTCCTTTATGGTCATATTTATACATGTTATTTCCTCCTTAAAATTTCGTTTCTTTTAATCACAACTTGCAACCGATTACTTGTACTCCAAACATATATCTTTCAAAGATCAAGATATACTTGTTTTGGTAATTTCATTATAAATGGTTTCATTTTATTTCACTTCTCTATTATTCACATATTGATTTTCATATTTTGCAATTATACTATGTCAATACATATGTGTGCAAATATTGACTATATTTTTTTGTATTTATTTGCAATTATAATGCATAACTTAATAAAAAAAACTGTCATATTATTTTATTTGACAGTTTTTTTATTTATTTATATTTATTTTCCATCTTTTCTAATCATAATCATACGAATTTCATTGGGTTCTAGCTTCATTCCTAATCTCAAACTCCCATTTATCGTTTTTTTCTTTTCTGATATAATCTCTGGCACAGCTGTCTGTTTTAGATATTCAATATCTTCTCTGGAAAGCTCTTGATCACAACCAAATGCAATCCACTTATCTAATATACTTCCCTTCTCTTCATTTAGAATGTTCTGACGAATAGTATATGTATGATTTTCAATAAACTGTAATTCAATCTCCAGACTTTTTGATTCCCTGTTTACATATATCTTTTTCAAATCTTGAGGTTTATAGGAATTTTCCTGAGTCAAAAAATACTTAGGTCCTAATGCTTTATTGTTACAGCAAAGTATACGAATATCTCCCTCATCTTCTGCAGTTATTATGCAATTATCCATATGCATGATTTGATGTTTTCCCATATTATCTAGAAACATATATACGTAGTAAGATGGTTTATGAATTCCATTTCTAGAAATGAGTCCATTACTGCCTGATAAAATAGTATTAGAATCCAAAAATACATTGATTAAATCAGATGCATAAAAAATCCCCATTACATCTAATTTTTTATAATTTTTCAATACATTTTCTACAATAAATGTGCCCTTAAAGCAGCTGTCTTGAACATAATTTCGATTTGCCAGACTATTTCCCCATTCTGTTATCCAAAATTGTCCCTTATAATTATTCTCTTTCAATAAATTTTTTAGCCAATCTATCTGCATACTCAAGAAATCTTTGTTACCAATCTTTTTTAGCTGTGATTTGTAAGCATAATTTTCTTTTACTTCACCTACATCCACATATGGGAAGTGAAAGGATGTAAATATATCTGGTGGATTTGGCAGTTCTAGAAAACTTTTTACAACCATTTTTGTAAATTCATTATCAACGGAAGGAATTACTCCAGGTCCTGCAATCTTAGCCTCTGGAATTATTCTTTTTACAATTTTATAGCCTTGTTCCCATACAGCACCACTACTATAATCTTCTGATACATAATACGGTCTTTCATTTAAAAAGAAAGAAAACTCAAAAATCCATTGTCCAACAATATCTTGTCCATATCTCCTAACCATATGTTCCAAAACATTTTCTAAAACATTCTTCCATTCTTCTTCACTCTCAAATATTATGCTATTTTCATAGCTATAGATTTCTTCACTCTCGCTAGCTAGTGCCACATCCTTCCGTTGTCTTAAATCTATAAAAAGCTTCATTTTATTATCCACACAAAAATCTAAAATTTCATCTATAAATGCATAGTTATATTTCTTATGGAAAGAATCGTACATCATAAGCTGTTTTGAAAACACGTTCCACACACGAATGTATTCTACCTTCAGATTTCTTACCAGCGAAATTACTTGATTTTGAATATTTGCACCTTCCAAGGCATAAATTGGCCCCACATTTAGCAGCCTATTCTGCCACTTCTTTTCTAATTGCATATCTGCAACATTTACCTTAATTCTTATTGTTCCACTCTTTTCTTTTTCATGTAACAGTTTTTCTGTCAATAGGATTTGATACATCTGTTTTTTATCCTGTTCCACTGATAATTCTTTTATTTTCTTACTATATAGTTTCCGATATTCTCCAGGTGTCACCCCAACCTCTACTCGGAAAATTTTATTCATTGCAGATGGTGTAGTAAACCCACTTTTCAAAGCAATTTTAGTAATTGATTCATCGGATAAAGAAAGCTGACTCTTCACAAATTCTAGTCGAAGTTTTTTCACATAACTAGCAAAATTTTCTCCTGTTTCTCTCTTAAACAACCGTGAAGTAGCCGATACAGACAAAAACATTTCATCTGCAATTTCATTGAGACTAATATTTTCCCTGAAATTACCATGGATATATCCCATCATTTTTTGTATCCGATTACTTTCAATATTTTCTGAATCCTTTACCATAAAATTCTTTTTCAAACAATCGAGCAGCAAATAAAAAAGTCCCTTTTCTTTGCATGCATCCTCATCACTATTATCTGCATAACTGATTAGCAAATCCTGAACTAGTTTTACTAATTTTGTGTATTTGTAACCTGCTTCTCCCTGACTGTTCACATAAAAAATTGCCTTATTCATGTGAAGAATATTGCAAAGTAAATAATAATCAACAAAAATGCATGCTATCATTGTATTTTTATGCATTTTCATATCAATATGCTCATTTGCATTCACTAGATAGACATCCGTATTTTCAAGTTCTAACTTTTGTTTAAATGCGTTTATTGTGCATATTCCATCTACAATATAAAAAAGTCTTACTTCTTTGCTTTTTTCTATTATATGATGTTCATATTTCACGATTTGGATTTTATAATCCTCAAACATTTCCTTCTCTCCCTCATATAGCTTTATATAACTTAAGTAATTTTTAGTCTCAACCAATTTGAAAATTACCATAAATAATTGTTTTATTCCATACCTAACATAAATAAAATGGCTCATATGTAAAGTCTCTTAATTATCACTCATTTTTATTATAAGTAATAATTAAAATAGTATCAATCTAACTTCAAATTTGAAAGGAGTCTATTAGAAATGTATTTATTACAACTAAACAATTTGAGGAAATCCAAAGTAATGTTTTAAAAGCTTGAAATTCTTTTAAATCAAAGAATTTCAAGCTTTTTTTAATAGTCTTACTTCGCTAACTAATTATTACATTTAATCGCCAGTTACTTCATAGATTCTATAATGCTGTCAGCTAGAGAATCCATTAAAGCTGAATCATCTTCCTTTAAAGCGGAGGTAACTGTTAAATCATTGTCTAAAATAGTCATGTTTTTCATCTCGTCAATAAGTTCTCGCATAAGCTTTCCTGATTGAGGAGCCCAAGAGCCATTTTCTATAAGAGCAAAAGTACGATTTTGAAGATTTAGTGCCTTCATATCCATTATATAATCAAGCATTGGAGGATAAATCTTAAGGTTGTAGGTTACGGATGCAAGCACCACATGGCTATATTTAAAAGTCTCAGATATTAAATAAGAAACATGTGTTTTTGAAACATCGTACATGACTACATTCGTAATTCCCTTTTCAACAAGCCTTGTAGCAAGATCGGTTGCTGCTGCTTCAGTGCTACCGTACATTGTTCCATAAACAATCATTACACCCTTCTCTTCAGGCTCATAAGTACTCCACTTATTGTATTTATCTAAAATATATCCAAAGTCATTACGCCATACCGGTCCATGTAGTGGACAGATAGTTTTAATATCTATAGTTGCAGCTTTCTTAAGAAGGAACTGAACATGAGGGCCATACTTACCTACTATATTTGTATAATACCTTCTTGCCTCATCAATCCAGTCACGGTCAAAATTAACTTCATCATTGAACAGTTTACCGTCTAGTGCAATGAAGGAACCAAAGGCATCAGCTGAAAACAGTACTCCATCTGTAGTATCATATGTAACCATAGCCTCAGGCCAATGAACCATCGGAGCATACACAAATACAACATTGTGTTTTCCAAAGGACATTGTATCTCCCTCTTTTACTTGTATTATATTATTATCAATATTGAACCCGAACTGGTGCATAAATAGGAAAGCTTTTTCTGTACATACAAGCTTCACATCCGGATATCGTAGAACAATCTCTTCAATACAAGCTGCATGATCCGGTTCCATATGATTGATTACCATGTAATCCAAAGGTCTATCTCCTAAAATTGCTTTTATATTCTCAAGGAACTGACGGCAAACCGACCAATCTACTGTATCGAAGAGTACAGTCTTCTCATCTAAAAGCAAATAAGAATTGTATGAAACTCCTCTTGGAATGGGGTGAACATTTTCAAACAGTGCAAGTCGGTGGTCGTTGCCACCAATCCAATAAAGATCATCATTTATTTTTCTATAACAATACATAAATCTAATCCTCCTTTAAATTAACACTAATTAACTAGACTTCTATGAACATAGATTTTTCTTCGCCGCAAGCTGGACAAGTCCATTCATCAGGTATATTTTCAAACAATGTTCCTGAAACTACTTCACCTTCTGGATCACCAACAGCTGGATCATACTCATAACCACAGCCATTACATACATAATGTTTCCAGGTTGGAACATACTTCTTTTGGACAGCTCTCTTAATCTTCTTCATAGGTGGAGCTTCCTTCTTCGCTTCTCCGTTATCTAAAGCAGCTGTCAATACTGGTAGAACTTCCTCTAAATCTCCAACAATTCCGTAGTCTGCATTTTTGAATATCTTTGCATTTGGATTGTTATTGATAGCAACAATTGTGGCAGCATTTTTTATACCTTTCAAATGCTGGCCTGCTCCTGAAATACCGCATGCAATATAAAGGTTTCCCATAAACTTCTGACCAGACATGCCTACATAACGATTTAGTGGTACATATCTAAGGGTTTCGGCTACAGGACGTGAAGAACCAATAGCTGCTCCTGCTTGAGCTGCTAGGTTTTCTATAAGTTTCATATTCTCTTTTTTACCTATACCTTTACCTACGCTCACAACTCTTTCAGCCTTGCTAATTGGAGTATCTATAGGAATTCCAACTGTAAAATCATAACCATCTTTTTTAAGTGCATCTACAAGGGCATTTACTTTATCCTCTAAAGTTCCGTCCTTAAACATCACTTTCTTACGATACCCTGTAGCAGGTCCCTTATTAGTAACTTTACCTGCCTTTTCAGACTTTGGCATCTTTCCGATTA
>JAJXWJ010000042.1 GCA_021781655.1 Bacillota bacterium
TTGCTTTACTAAAAACTTTTTATATCCCAAATTATTTCTCCTTTGCTATGTAGTGTATATAATTTATTTATTTGCATTTTTTGATAATAGTAGATAAATTTCTTACATGTTTTGTATTATATCATGGTATTTTTAAGCAAATCAACACGTTTTCATCGCAAATTATTCCAAATTAATGTATATTGTGTCATTTCGACATTTAAAAGCCGCTATTTTTTTTTTTTTTTTTTGAGCAACTTTTTAATTAAATTATAATTATTGAATAATTGTCGAATTTTGAAGGTTTATTTTTTGTTTAATATAACAATGTAGATTTAAAAATAATACCTCTTTGTCTAATATTTGTAATCCACTAATTCCTATTCTTTTTCATATTCTTCTCTTCTACATATTGATAATTTTCTTTTTATAGTGTATACTTTAAAAGAATTAAATATTAATAGATAGAGGCGCGATGCTTAATAGTACCATTATTGAGGAAAGCACAATGATGTATTGGGAAAGGAATCATCGCCGAAGCAGAGTTAGCTTATGCTTAGTAGCTAATCCGCTGGTTTTGCATATAATATATGTACGACTGTCACAATTTTGTGGAGAGCTATCAAGACTACTATTTTTATTTGTTTTTAGATGAAATAGCCTTGGAGTTTCCAAGGCTTTTATTATTATAATTTTAGGAGGGCTATTTATGGCTATTTCAGGGGTATTCGTACCATTAATTACACCATTTAAAAATGACGAGGTTGATTTTGTTTCTTATAAAAAAATGATAGACTTTTATTTAACAAAAGGGATTCATGGCTTTGTACCACTAGGAACAACTGGTGAAAGTCCTACCGTTAATGAAAAAGAATATGAAGCTATTATAGAAAAAACTATGGAATATACAAATAATGCTGTTCCTGTTTATATAGGACTTGGTGGAAATAATACAAAAGGTCTTCTGCCTAAGTTAAAAATTGTTGAAAAACATAATGTACAAGGAATATTATCAGTTTCTCCATATTATTCTAGACCAGATCAAAGAGGGATTTATGAACATTTTAAAACTATATCTGAAGCAACTGATTTAGATATTATTTTATATAATATACCTTACAGAACCGGTAGAAATATTGAAAATTCAACTATTCATAAATTAGCAGAGCTTAAAAATATAGTAGCTATAAAAGATGCCTGTGGAAACTTTTCTCAAACAATGGACTTACTTATGAATAGTCCAAAGGATTTTTCCATCTTAACTGGAGAAGATGCTTTTTATTATTCTACTCTTTTATTAGGAGGAGATGGTGGAATACTAGCTTCAGCTCATATTGAAACAGAAAGCTTTGTAAAGATATACAATGATATAAAAAGCAATGACCAAAAAGCTGCATTAAAAACTTGGGAAAAGCTTTATAAATTTGTCCCAATGTTATTTGCAGAGCCAAATCCAACACCACTAAAATATTGTCTATATAAATTAGGATTAATAGAAAGCTCTGAAGTTCGTATGCCTTTACTTGAGATTACAGATGAACTAAAGGCAAAACTAGATAAAACTTTAAACCTTTAATAATATATTAACTTTAAATAAAAGCTCTAGCTAAGTCCAATAGAAGCAATTGGCTTAGCTAGAGCTTTTACTTTATTTATTTTATTTCTTATAGCTTTATATTTGCCTATTTTCAAATTGACTTTTATATAATTTATTATAAAACCCGTCTTTTTTTATTAACTCCTTATGATTACCTTTTTCAACTATATTACCATTATTCATAACTAATATTAAATCTGCATCCCTTATAGTTGATAATCTATGCGCAATAATAAAAGTAGTCCTGTTTTTCATTATTTCAGCAAAAGCCTTCTGAATATGGGTTTCTGTTCTAGTATCTACGCTACTTGTTGCTTCATCCAAAATTAAAATCGGTGGGCTTTTAATCATTACCCTAGCAATTGTTAAAAGCTGCTTTTGTCCTTCTGAAAGATTTCCGCCTGCTTCACTTATAATTGTATTATATCCCTCTGGAAGCCTTTTTATATAACTGTGTATATTGGCACTTTTAGCTGCTGCTATTATTTCTTCCATAGTGGCTTCTGGTTTAGCATAACTAATATTATCTTTTATAGTACCAGAAAATAGCCAAGTATCTTGCAGTACCATTCCAATAGACGTTCTCACGCTTGCTCTTGTAAAATGTGAAATGTCTTTATTATCGATTAAAATACTTCCAGAATTAATATCGTAAAATCTCATTATTAAATTTACAAGAGTAGTTTTCCCAGCACCTGTAGGACCAACTATTGCAATTGTATCCCCTTTTTCCACTTTTAAATTTAAGTCTTCAATTAATTTTCTATCTTCATTATATGAGAAATTCACAGCCTTAAATTGTACATTTCCTTCTGTGACTTGGATTTTTTCAGTTTTTAAAGCTTCTTTTGTTTGTTCATTTTCATCTAAAATTGAAAATATTCTTTCTGCTGCTGCTAATGCTGCCTGAAGCTGTGCAGCTACACTTGTTACATTATTTATAGGTTGGGAAAACTGAGTAGAATATGTTAAGAAACTAGATATTTTACCTACAGATAACCCGCTAATAACTGCTAATATTCCGCCAACAATGCCAACTAAAATATATGTTATGTTATTTACAAACCTTGTAGCCGGATTTGTCAAAGAAGAATAAAATTGTGCCTTTTGTCCAAAACCATACAACTTATCATTAATCTTTTCAAATTGTTTTTGAGAACGCTCTTCATATCCAAAAGCTTTAACAACTTTTTGATTTCCTATTATCTCTTCTATATAGCCGTTTAATTCACCTATTGTGTTTTGTTGCTGCTTAAACATTTTATTTGAGTTCTTAGTTATATAAGAAGCTATAATGAAACAAAAAGGAGTCATAATTAATATTACTAATGTTATCTTTACACTTAAATATAACATTAAAATTAAAGAACTCAATATTGTTACTATACCAGGATAAAACTGAGTAATGGCTTGAAATAATCCATCGGATACAGCATCTATATCGTTAGTTAGCTTACTCATTGTATCTCCATGGGCATTTTCATCAAAAAACTTTAAAGGTAACTTTGTTATTTTATAAAAAGCTTCTTTTCTTAAGTCATAGGTGGTACTGTAGGCAACAATATTGGCGAAAATTGAAAATATCCACATGAAAGCCGCACTAATACAGTATAAAAGTCCTAATATCACAAGTATTTTTATAACATAATCAAATTGTACATTACCTTTACCTACTACTTTATCTATAGCTCTACCAACAATCAAAGGAGCTAAAGATGCTAAAACATTACTAATAAGTGCACATATTAGTGCCAAAAACATTTTAGACTTATATTTATAAACATATTTCCACAATCTAAATAACGTCTTCTTTTTCATCTTCGTCCTCCTTTTGAAGCTGAGAATTATAAATTTCTTTGTACACAACGCAACTTTCCATTAATTCATCATTTGTTCCCACACCTTCTATTTTTCCGTCATTTAGAACTATTATCATATCTGCATTTTTAATTGTAGTAATTCTTTGAGTAACCATAATTACAGTCATATCTTTTGTATTATTTTTTAATGCTTTTCTTAGCTCTAAATCTGTTGCAAAATCTAAAGCACTGGAGCAGTCATCTAAGATGAGTATTTCTGGATTTTTTACTAAAGCTCTTGCAATCGTTAATCTCTGCTTTTGACCACCAGAAAAATTTACACCTCCATGAAAAATAACAGTATCATAACCTTCTTTCATGCTTTCAATAAATTTATGTGCCTGTGCAATTTTAGCTGCTTTTTCTATTTGTTCTTCACTAGCATTTTCTAGTCCCCATCTTATGTTATCCTTTATAGTACCAGTAAATAATACAGGCTTTTGTTGAACAACACCTATCATATTTCTTAGCTCTTCTTTTTTATACTTTTTTACATCTAAACCCTTTATTATAACCTTACCTTTCACTGCATCATAAAATCTAGGAATAAGATTTATTATAGAAGTTTTTCCAGCACCAGTACTTCCTATAATTCCGATAGTTTGTCCTTTTTTGATTTTAAAGCTTATATCTTGAAGAGAATAATCACCAGCACCTTTATACATAAACGAAACATTATCAAATTCGATGATTGGTGCATTTTCACTTTTAACTTCCTTATAGTTAGTAATATCTTTCATTGTTGATTCAGTCATTAAAACTTCATTTACCCTTTTTAAAGATGCACCAGCTTTAGTAAAAATTATAACTAGATTTGCAACTATTATTAATGCTGACAATACTAGCGTAGTATAATTTATATAGGCAATTATTTTACCTTGAGTAAGAGCCCCATTATTTACTCTTATTGCCCCAAACCATAAGATTGCAATTAAAGACGCATTCATAATTAAATTTGTGACTGGGTTCATTACATTAACTATTTTACCTACACTAATTGCTGTATTTAGCAAATCTTCATTAGAATTATCAAATCTCTTCTTTTCATATGTTTCCATTCCAAAAGCTCTTATTACCCTAATTCCAGTAAGATTTTCTCTTAACACCAAAGCTAATTTATCTAATTTTTTTTGAACTAGTCCATACAAAGGCGTGGACTTACTCATAATTAAATACAAAGCAAATAAAAAAAGCGGTAAGGATAAAAGCATTATAGAAGAAAGCTTCAAATCCAAAAACATTGCCATTATTACGCCTCCAGTACATAAAAACGGAACACGTATAGCAAGTCGAATAAACATTGCTAATGCCAATTGAAGCTGATTAATGTCATTAGTTATTCTATTTATTAAGGATGCCGTACCAAATTCATCGATTTCATAAAAAGAAAAGCTTTGAATTTTTTCAAATAGTCCATTTCTTAGCCTCGTACCAAAGCCTTGGGCTGCAATTGAAGCAAAGTATTGACAGGTAAAGGAAGCTGATACTCCTAAAATAGCCATAAAAGCCATCAATCCTCCAACCTTAAATATATAAATTGTATCTCCGCTTTTTATTCCCTTATCTGTTATCAAAACCATTATTGTAGGAATTAAAAGTTCAAAAATTGCCTCTAAAAGCTTAAAAATCGGACCTAAAATAATTTGTTTTTTATATGGCTTCATAAAAATAAATAAATTTTTCAAAATAAATCTTCCCTTCACTTGAAAATAAAATCTATTTATATTATAGTTTACATTAATATATATTAAAAATACAAAATAAGTATCATTTACATACAAAAATTATATTGTTGGAGGTAATCTTTTGGATTTAAAACAAATGTTGTATTTTAAAACTATAGCAGAAGAAGGTCAAATCACTAGTGCTGCAAAAAAGTTACATATTGCTCAACCTCCTCTAAGTTATCAATTAAAAACTTTAGAAGAAGAAATTGGAGTTAAATTAATCGAGAGAGGAAGCAGAGGGGTTAAATTAACTGAGGCTGGAAAACTTTTTTATAATAGAGTGGAACAAATTTTAAAGCTTTCCGATGCATCTTTAAAAGAAATGAAAGACTTCAAAGATGGAGATCAAGGTTCCATTTACATGGGCACAGTTTCTTCTTCTGGAACCTCTTTATTTTTAGATAAGCTTATTAAATTTCATAAAAAATATCCTTTAGTAAATTTTGAAGTTTTTGAGGGAAATACCTTTAAGGTTTTAGAAATGCTTGAAAGTGGTCTAATTGAAATCGGGATTGTACGTACTCCATTTAACACAACAAACCTAAACTGTTTAACTTTAAAATATGAACCTATGATAGCAGCCATGCGAAGGGATTTTGATTGGAATAGCTCTTCTAATCTTACTTCTATAAGCGAATTAGCAAATAAACCGCTAATTATTTATAGAAGATTTGAAAGTTTATTTAATGAGTCCTTTAAAAAAAATAGTTTAAAGCCTGAAATTTTATGTAAAAATGATGATGCTAGAACAACACTCCAATGGGCAGAAGCAGGAGTTGGGATAGCCCTTGTACCAAAATCTTCATTATCATTAGTCGGTAGTTCCCATTTGATTTATAAAGAAATAAATGATGAAACCTTAATAACAAGCATTTGTGCGATTTGGGTTAAGGACAGATTTGTTTCATCTCCTGCTAAAAACTTTTTAGAATTGTTCTGTGAGACAAAAAAATAAAGATGCGACGCAAGTTGCCTCTATAAAAATCCTAAGAAAGTGCGTCGCATCTTCTTTCTACTCTCCATACCCTAATCCTTACTTTTCAGCCTTTTCGCATCTGACTTTTTTACCTTTAATTGTTTTATTTTTTAAAGCTTCTACAACTAACTTTTCTTTTTTGTTTAAAATATCCACATATGAAAAGTTATCTTGAATATCTATTATTCCGATATCTTCTCCATTGATACCTTCAATACTTGAAATTGTACCAACTATATCTATAGCTCTAATTTTTTTCTTTTTACCTGCACTAATATATAATTTGCAAACTTCTTTATTTAGTTCAAATGCCTTATCTTTTTTAATTTTTGGCACTTCCAATTGCTTTTTATGAAAAGCTTCTTTAGCCTTCTCTATATTTGTTTTATCAAGCTCTTGTAAAATTTCTATTTTTCTACCTATATACTGTTCTATTTCTTTTAAAAATTTATCTTCATATGGAGTTACAAGGGTTATAGCCTTACCTTTTTCACCTGAACGTCCTGCTCTACCGATTCTGTGCACATAACTTTCTTTTTCTAATGGTATATTATAGCTTACGATTAGTGAAACCTTCTCCACATCTATTCCTCTAGCTAAAACATCTGTTGCTACTAAAAAGCTAAATTCTCCTCGTTTAAAACTTTTTATAACATTAAGCCTATCATTCTGCTGCATCCCACCGTGTAGGCAATTTACGCTATACTTATTAGCTCTTAATCTTGAGGTTACTAATTCAACCTTTTCTCTAGTATTGCAAAAAATTATGCAGCTTTCTGGATTGCTCACATAAGTTAAATCTCTTAAAAATGTATATTTATTTTTTTCTTCTACAATATAACATGCATCGCTAATATTTTCATTCGTAACTGCTTCTGTATTTACATCAACCTTTTCATAAGCATTCATATGCTTATTGCAAAGATATTCAATTTCTTCTGGAATAGTAGCTGAAAATAACATTGTAGTTCTATCTTTTGGAAGTTTATTTATTATCTCTTCTACTTCCTCAATGAATCCCATATTTAGCATTTCATCTGCTTCATCTATTACCAAATATTTTATTTCTTCTAAATTTATAGTTCCTCTGTTTATATGATCCAGTGTCCTTCCTGGTGTTCCAACTACGATATGAACTCTTTGCTTCAATTCATCTACTTGGGCTTTAAAAGGCTGTTTACCAAAAATAGCAGCACACCTTATTCTATTTAATCTTCCTATATTAGTTATATCTTCTTTTACCTGAACGCAAAGTTCCCTTGTTGGTGTCAATATAAGTGCCTTTGGATTATTACTTAAAAGTTCTATCTTTTCACATAGTGGTATAGCAAAAGCTGCAGTTTTACCACTTCCGGTTTTAGACTTTACTATTACATCTTTATTTTTTAATACTAATGGAATTACTTTTTCTTGCACCTCAGTTGGTGTTTTATACCCTAGTTTTTCTATGGAGCTTAAAATTTCTTTTTTTAAATTAAATTGTTCAAAATTATTTGTTTTCATCAATTACCTCTATCTAAGATTCAAATTAAAGGGCTGTCGCACATTTTTTCTACTCTGCAACAGCCTTAAGCTATCTATTTTACAGCTTTCAATTTAGCAATATCATTATATCATCTTTATAATATATTTTATACCTTAATTTTATCGTCTATACTTGCCTTTTTAAGAAAAGTATCGATAGCTTTTTCCTCTTCATTTATTTTATCATTATCCATTTTGCCTCTACCTAATCTGTCGCAAAGAGATAACAATCCTATTTCATCTATTGATACATCTTTTTTCATAGTAGAAATATCTGCAAATTTCATATCCTTATTTACAAAAAAAGGCTGCATATGCCATCTTGTTAGTTTAGAAACCTTATTTGTAAAATCTTTATCATCTGTATAATGCTGCAAAAATTGTACTGCTAAACTTTCACCTGCTTCATCATGATCATATGAAGTTAATCTTCCTTTTCTAAGCTTTGTAGTAGTTCCTTTACCAATATCATGAAGTAGGGCTGCCCACATGAATATTCTTTTATCTTCACTCAAATTTTTCCGTTTTGCTGCCTCATCTATAACAAGCATCGTATGATTCCAAACATTTCCCTCCGGATGATATTTTGTGTTTTGCTCCGTATATTTTAGCTTTCTTAATAAATTCAAAGGATATTCCGTAAATATTTTGTTATCTATAATTTTGTTAAAGTATAGTGAAGGCTTATAGTCCTCCAATAAATGCTTTTCAAATCGTGAAAATATGTTATCTCCATTTTCCATACTACCACTCCTAACCTAATGTTATTGTCCGTTTAAAAATTATTATTTATTCACAACAAAAAATAAGATGCAGTTATTACATCTTATTTTTAATGAGAAAACTCTACTTCGTTAGATGAATTAAAGCCATAACTATATTCCTTTAAATATAACTTTTAAGTCTTCATATTTTTCGTGGGTTAATAAAGCATCCTTGTCTGTGCCTAACAATTTTACTGTATAGGTCCATCTACCATAGGGATATATTTTATTAATCATGGAAAGGTTTATAATATATGACTTATGACATCTAAAAAACTGAGCATTGTCTAATCTATCTTCCAGTTCAGTCAAATTGTCAGAGGTTACATAACTGCTATCTTTTGTATAAATTACTGTACTTCTATCTTCCCTCTGAATTAAAATTATATCCTTCATATTTATTAGACTTATGCCTTCTTTACTTTTTAGCATAATTTTATCTAAACCTTTTTCATGTCTTATGATTTTATTTATAGCCTTTTCATCATGCTCTTTATTTGTTGCTTTTATCCTATTAAGTGTTTGAAATATCCTTTCAATTTTAAAAGGTTTAACTAAATAATCAAAAGCATATACGCTAAATGCTTCAGACATATATTCCTCATGAGCTGTAGCAAAAATTATTATTATTTTAGGATTTATATCTAATACTTTTTTTGCACATTCTATTCCAGTTAATTTAGGCATATCTACATCAATAAAAACAATATCTGGCCTTAAGCTATCGATTATTTCTAAGGAAGCTTCTCCGTCCATTGCCTCACCAACGATTTCAAAACCATCTACCTTTTCAATAGCCTTTTTTAGTACTAACCTCATTCCTTCTTCATCATCACATATAACTACTTTTAGTTCCAAAGCTTAAAATCGTCTCCTTCTTCTTCTAGATTTAGGCTTTCCTAATATTTCCCCATATATAAAACCCATTTTTACATTGTCATAATTAAAATCAAGCATTATTTCATTTTTTTGTTTCTGTATATTATTATCTACATAATATGCATTACCTTCAACTATTTTTTGTGTAGAAACGTTACTTTCAAGGGTACTATTATTAGTTGGGATATTTTCTTCTTCATCCTCTGTTTCGATTTCATCTTCATCATAATACTGAACACCATATTTTTTCTTGGAAGTTGAATTTTTTTTAACTTCACTAACAAAATCAACTCCAGTAGCTACTTTGGTTACTTTTGATTTACCATTATACTTTTCTGCTTCTATTGTATCTATAAGATTATTAAAAAAATCTGAATTCATGTTGAATTTAGGCATAATCGTGTACACCTCTAATCACTATTTATTTGTGTCCTTTTTAATTTCATTATCTTTTCCGGAATTTGATATAGCTTCTCGCATATTAGTATCTGCTATTACATTTTTCATGTCATAATAGTCCATTACACCTAATTTACCTTCTCTTAATGCAGCTGCCATTGCTCTTGGAACTTCTGCTTCTGCTTCTACAACCGCTGCTCTCATTTCTTGTTCCTTTGCAACTGCCATTGCTCTTCTTTCCTCAGCCTTAGCCTGTGCAATTTTCTTATCAGCTTCTGCCTGAAGGGTTTGAAGCTGAGCTCCTATATTTCTACCTACATCTACATCTGCAATGTCTATAGACAAGATTTCGAAAGCAGTTCCTGCATCTAGTCCTTTTGCTAAAACAGTTCTTGAAATAGTGTCTGGATTTTCAAGTACCTCTTTATGAGACATTGATGTACCAACAGTAGTTACAATACCCTCACCAACTCTCGCTAAAACTGTAGCTTCACCTGCTCCACCTATTAACCTTTCAAGATTTGCTCTTACAGTAACTCTAGCTTTTGCTAATAATTCTATACCATC
Source organism: Bacillota bacterium (assembly GCA_021781655.1). GTDB lineage: Bacteria > Bacillota > Clostridia > Clostridiales > Clostridiaceae > JAJXWJ01. The sequence goes on from JAJXWJ010000042.1 coordinate 10,272, forward strand.
CTTTGCAACTCCGGATACGTTTGGTGTTTCTATTACCCTTGGAGTAACACTCATTTTAACAGCTTCTAAAACATCTCGGCCTGCAAGATCGATTGCTGCTGCTCTTTCAAAAGGTAAATTAAAGTCTGCTCTATGTGCTGCAATTAGGGCATCAACTACCTTGTCCACATTTCCACCTGCTAAATAATGTGCTTCTAATTGATTAACATTTACTGGTATACCAGCTTTTGTTGCTTTAATTAAAGGAAGCACTATTTTCTTTGGGACTACTCTTCTTAGTCTCATACCTATCATATTAAATATACTTACCTTAACGTTAGCAGCAAAAGCTGAAATAAATAATCCAACTGGTACAAAAGTAAAAAACAACAATAAAAATAATATTATTAAACTAAATACTATTACATAAACTATTGGAATTGGCATAATATAACCCCTCTTTTCATTTTAATTATTTTTGTTCTCTTACTACAATCCGCCTACCCTCGACTTTAATGATCTTGACCTTAGCATCTTTTTTAATAAAATCTCCTTCTGAAACTACATCTAATTTTATTCCATCAAAATCTGCAGTTCCTGCTGGGCGTAAAATAGTAAGTGCACTACCTTCATAACCTAAAAAATATTTTAAATCTTCTGTCCCAATATAACCCGACTCCTTTTTTTGAGCCTCATGCAAAACTAGTATTTTTGAAAGCCGACCTTTGGTAGCAGAATGTAATACTATTGTTAAAGCTATTGCCAGTATAGCTAATATGATAATAACCATTACAAGTACTTGAAACAAATTTTTAGCAGATATAACGATTCCAAAAATAAGAAGTAATACACCAGTGATTCCAGGAACTCCAAGGCCAGGATGGAACATCTCTACTATTACAAGCACTATACCAATAAATAAACATATTACTGCTAACCAACTCATCGCAACCACCCCCTCATGTGGATTTACTTTAATTATATAATAATAGAATCTAGCATTAAAAGAAACATGTAACTGCTGTAAAATACATTTTATCGTCCCAAATGTCACTTATTTTACTATTTTAGTACCCAGCCGCTAAATACAGTTTCCCTTTCTGTACTTATAACATCTAAGTCACCACCGTTATTTACCATAACCTCTTTAGAAATAGCTAGACCCATTCCTTCACCTTTTTCGCCTTTTGTAGTGAACTCTGGTTTAAATATTTTATCTATTATTTTTCCATCTATTTTAGGACCATTATTTTTTATTATAAACCCATAATTTTTTATATCTTCATAAATGTATATTTCTATTATTTTGTCTCCTTCTTTTTCTAAAAGAGCATATATTGCATTATCTATTATATTACCAATAACTCTGCAAAATTCCCAATCTGAAACTTTTAAATTAGTTAATTGAGATTTGATTGTAATTAAAACCTTAATTCCTCTTTTTTCTGCAAATAAAACTTTAGCTTGCAGAAGTGCATTTACTGCAGGATTAGCAGTCTTTAATATGTTATTAACTTTTTGAATATCATTAAAAACCTTTTCTATATATTGTTTTGAAGAAGTATATTCATCCATTTCCATAAGTCCATATACAACTTGAAGGTGATTCATAAAATCATGCCTTTGAGCCCTTAAGGTTCTATTTAAATTTTCCACCTGTTGCAATGATTCCTGAAGCATAGTCTGCTTTCTTTTTTCATTTATCAATGAATATACATCTTTAATTAAAAGTACACTGTTTACTAAAACAGTGAATAATATTACTAAAATAACTAAATTTTCATTATAAGTCCCTATAAACTGATTGGTAAATACCCTGTCCAAAGTTATAAACAAAAGTATAGCTCCAATTTCAAAACCTCTAAGGGAAATAACTGTAATTATTGTTTTATTTATATTTAATACCTTTTTCATTTAAAACCTCATACTTCATTTTTGTATATTTAAATATATTATACCTTATTATTACAAAATTAAATAGAGGGGATTTTTTGTCGATTTTTCTGAATCAATAATAGGCAGTGAGGAAAATTCACATTCACTGCCCATTATACATTATTAACAGTCCGAAGCCTTTCTCAATATTTTTTCCTTACTTTCACATATAACCTTTAACCCACAGTTATTTTGAACAGTATTTAAAATAACTGTATGCCCCCAAAGTTCGAAAACATGACTTAATGTAGCTTCAGCATAGTCTAAATTTAATTCCCTCCCATCAAATACATGTTGAAGTGTTAGGCTTTTATCCTTTGGATTCATATCTATTACCCTAATAAGGGGAACTAAATTCATTCCAGAACTGTTGCATAAAGTATTTCTAACCTCCTGCCATCCATTATTATCAGAAACTTCTTTAATTACATAGCTATCATTTTCTTTGCCATATTTAAATAAATTAAGTTCATTAGCAAGTTCTTCAGTTAAATATCTGCGTATAAAAGACTCATCCCGTTCAAGCTTTCTAACCTCAAAAATTTTATTTCGTCCATATTTTTTTTCAATTTCCTCAAATACTTTAAAACCTATAAAATAAGGATTTATATATCCAAAGCCAGGTGCTATAACATCATTGTGGCGCTTTATAAATTCTAAATATAAATCGCTTGTTAAGTTTAAGGCTTTTAAAATATTATAGTGCACATAACTAGCAAAACCTTCATTCATAATTTTAGTTTCAATTTGAGGAATAAAATATTCTGTTTCCTCCTTTACTATTTCTAGTAAATTCTTTTCCCACTCTTCAAGTTCCCCATATTTTATAATAAAATACATCAAATCATCTGTAGGCTCTAATGGTATTTTACTTAAATCCACTGGTTCTGGCTTAATGTAAGGTTCCAAAATATTATGTCTTTCACATTTATTTTTGTAATCATTAAGTAATCTTTTTTTTATTTCTTCATCACTTATCTTTTTTTCTCCAATCACTCTTGACGTTTGAAGTTTTATAGCATGAGCTGAATCTAAAATTCTTTCTACCCTTTCATAACCGATACTTGGATCGTTTATATAACTTCTAACTGTATCTGCATGAGATTTAAACATCTCAACAGTATAATTCGCCCTAGTACCTTCTGCAAAAAGCCGATTATTTTTAAAGAAGTCATTATGTCCATATACATGTGCAATAGTAAGTATTTGAAGCAAGGTAGTATTTTCCTTCATAAGATATGCTATACATGGGTCAGAATTAATTACCATCTCATAAGGAAGTCCTGTTAAATTATATTTATATATTGTACTATTTTTTTCATAAGCTTTCCCATAACTCCAATGGGGATATCTTGAAGGCATACCAAGATAAGCTTCATAGGACAACATCTCTTTATATCCAATAAGTTCAAATTCCTGCTCATAAAATTCTAGTCCAAAATCTCTTGCTAAAGCTTCAATTTTCTCATTCCAACCTTTCAACATTTTCATAGTGCAGTCCATTTTATCACCTCACTATATCTTTTTTTAGCATATTTTTAAGAGCAAGCCAAAGTTCGTTCTTTTGCTTAATAGATACAGCTACAAAGCTTGAATTTTTAACTTCTCTAACCAACTTTTCCTTAATATTTGTAGAGTAATATCCACTCATAATTTCTGCATATCCAAACATATTAGATATATTACTTAAATTCTTTGCTGCCTCTACCGCCCTTTGATTATCTTCTGTCCAATTATCGCCATCACTAACATAAAAGGAGTATATGTTCCAATTATCAGGATTGTATCTTTTTTCAATTATTTCTAATGCTTTGTTTATTCCACTGGATATATACGTACCACCAGATTCTACTTTATGAAAAAACTCAAATTCATTAACTTCCTTTGCAACCGTTGAATGTGCAACAAAAGCTATTTCTACGTTATTATATTTTCTTTTAATAAATTGAGACAATATAAAAAAGAAGGAGCGGGCTAAATATTTTTTTGTACTATCCATAGAACCAGAAACATCCATTATGAGCAAAATTACAGCATTGCACTCCCTTTTGAAGGTTTTTTTTATTTTATAATATCTTAAATCATCATCTTTAAAAGGAAATCTTACTATTTCTTCATCTGTTCCTATTTCTTTTATTGCTCTTATCTTTCCTTGCTTTCTTTTAATTTTTTCTATTACCGTTCGTTTTTTTGCAAGTCTTGGTTTTATACCGTGTCTTTGATATCCAGATTTCTTTGTTCCATTTTCCGTTTGTATTAAGGATATCTTTCTTTTATCCATATCCGGTAGCTCTAATTCCTCCATAATGTAACTTAAAACATCCTCAAGTGTTATTTCGGTTTCATAAATATCTTCACCTTCATCGTTTCCTGCTCCTTTTTTTCCTTTGCCATCCCCACCTTTATCTTTACCAATTACCTGCCCCTTTTTTTCGCTTCCATCTCCACTTCCAACAGAAGGAACATTTTTTCCATATATAAATTGATATTCCTTTATTCCTCTTATAGGAATTTTAATTTTTTTATCCTTACTTTGTCCGATTATACTCTCTTCTGATAGAATATCTCCTAAATTTTCTTTTATTGACTTTTGTACTAATTGACGATGTCTTCTTCTATCTTCAACAGATCTATCGTGCTCAACTGGAGAAGATTTATGATCTCGAAAAATAGCCATGAAATCAATCCTTCCATAAGTTATTGGCTGCATATTTTAATATTACATCACAGCAAAAATCGCAATAACCGTTGCTCTTCATCTGCTCTACCATGGCATTATACTTTTGATCCTGTTCTTTGTCTCTAACTCTAGATTTTGTTATTATTCTAGAAAGATCCTTTACAGAAGTTGTAAGTTTCTTTTCAATAGCCTCCTTCAATGGTTCATAGGAGCTGTAATCTATCTTTCCACCGTTTCTTACAACATAAAACATATAAGAGGTTACATCACTTCTAAAACCTTTTGAAGAACTTTCAGATATTCCAATTTGCTCTTCAATTGAACGTAAAAACTTTTCATCCGGTTGAAGTTCCTCTCCTGTCGATTTATCTTTTAATTTATTTTTATTTACAAAAGCTTCAGCATTATCTAAATAATTATTAAATAAACTTTCTGCTTGTTCTCTAAAGCTATGGATAAAAGCCTTTGTTACTTCTTTTTCTAAAATTAAATTATATTCCTTTCTTATGGTATCTTGAACCAGTGCCATATATCTCTTCTTATCATCTTCAGAAATATCAAGTTCTTTAACAGATCTAATGATACTTTCCATAATACTTAATGGATTTATGCAATCATATTCAGAAACGGAAAGAGCGTTATCTATTGCCTTAATAATAAATCTTGTAGATATTCCCTTCATTCCTTCATCAAGTCCTGCTTCCTCTCTAAGCTCTATTATATCTATTTTCTTTGTTGTTCCCTTTTCCACAACTTCTTCACCATTATATATTTTCAATTTTGTAATAGGGTCAACCTTATTCGATGCCTTTAACCTTGTTAAAATGGCAAACATAGCTGCTGTTTCTATAGTATGCGGTGCAATATGTGCTTTATAGTTACTCTTTTTTAATATTTTTTCATAAATTTTTACCTCTTCATTTAATTCTAGGCAATATGGCACTTCCACCTTAACAATTCTATCTAAAATTGCTTCGTTAGTATGATCCGACTTAAATTTGTTCCACTCTGCTTCATTAGAGTGTGCCAAAATTATTCCATCAAAATATATCATGGAACCCTTACCTGGCGAAGGAATAGATTTTTCCTGAGTTGCAGTTATGATGGTATGAAGATATTCAACATCATTTTTAAATACTTCAATAAATTCTACTAAGCCCCTATTTCCAACGTTAAACGCACCGTTTAAAGAAAAAATCCTCGGATCATCTTCAGAATACATATCCATCTTTGAAATATCAACAGAGCCGGTTAATACAGATGTATCTTGGTTATTTGGATCTACTGGAGGAACTACACCAATTCCCTTCCTAGCCCTAATAGAAAAAGAGCTAGTTGTAACTGGAAACTTCTCATATCTTCCTTCGTATTCATGCAATAGCTTGTATCGACATACTGGGCATAAATCACCTTCTATTACAATACCTAATTGTTCACCAAATTCGTCTCTTAAATGTTTTGGAATCAAATGCAAAGGCTCTTCATTCATAGGACATCCCTTTAAGGAATAAACCGATTCAGAATATTCTAAGGCCCTTTTCAAGGAATCAACTAAAGATGATTTTCCAGCACCTACTGGTCCAACTAAATAAAGTACTTGTCTTGATTCTTCGCCTTTCATCGAAGCAGAATAAAAATAATTGACTAATTTCATTAACACATTATCTATTCCAAAAAAATCATCTTTAAAGAAATTATAGCGCTTTATTATATCGTTTCCATATATCTTTTTTATCCTTGGATTTTCTTCAGGTTTTAATACTTTGAAACCGCTTTTCATTATAATATCGTACATTCTTTTATGCGAAAGTTTTGCTATGCTGCTATCTTTTTTTACCATTTCAAGATAATCTAAAAAGGTTCCTTCAAATTTAGACTTATTAGTATTTTCTCTGTCCTTAAGTATCATTTCCTTAAACCCCATGTTCTTACCCCCTCAGAAACAAAAATATTGTTTGCTTATAAAAATATATGTTTTACCTAGTAGACATAATTACTTAATTTATAATTTTATTTTATTATTCACTCTTCTAATAGATTTTAGGTTGACATTTGACCTTTTTAAGCATAAGTTATTAATAAGAAAAATTTATTTATAGTTGCTAAATAGAAAAATATTACGCACTAACTCTTAAGCTTAAATTTTTAAAAAGTGAAACGCATTATTTTTTAATTGACATTTGACAATGGACAATTGACAATGATTGTGGATTTTCCTACGCTACTCTACGAAAAATCTTTAAACAATTTTATTGCCTAAAGGCAATTAATTTGGGATGGTTTTGTTATGCAAAACCTAAAAATAATAATTTGTAGTTTTTCTGACTACAAGGAAGAAAAACATCCTTAATTGTCAATTCTCAATTGTCCATTGTCAATTAAAACTTCCTACGTTTCACTTTATAACTATTTTTAAAAGTAACTTAGTTCGTAATATTATTTTATTGTTATTTATTTTCTTTGATAGGAGCAGAATTTTTATGGATATAAATTCACTTACACAAAAGTATAAGCAATACGTTATTAATTTAAGGAGAGAATTTCACCGTATTCCTGAGCCAAGCTTTAAGGAATTTAAAACTTCCGAAAGAATCAAAGCGGAATTGAACAATTTAGATATTCCTTTTATTACCACTGGAGCAACTGGAATAGTTGCTGAAATAAAAGGAAATGGGAAAGGAAAAACCGTTGCACTTAGAACGGATATGGATGCTTTACAAATCACAGAATGCACCAATATTAATTTTAAATCACAAAATGAAGGATACATGCATGCCTGTGGTCATGATGGACACATAGCTTCATTATTATGTGCTGCAAAAGTTTTAATGGAACTTCAAAATGAATTTAATGGAACTGTTAAGCTTATTTTTCAGCCTGCTGAGGAGAATGGCTTAGGTGCAAAAACAATAATAGATGCCGGTTTTTTAAGAGATGTGGACGGAATTTTTGGAATTCATTTTCTTCCAACTTTAGACTTTGGTAAGATTTCCGTTGAAGCTGGACCGCGAATGGCCTCAGCAGATTCCTTTAAAATTACTGTTAAGGGGAAAGCTTGTCATGGAGCAACTCCACAGGAAGGTGTTGATTCCATAGTTGCTGCTTCTGCAATAGTTATGAATCTTCAAAGTATTGTAAGCCGTGAAATAAATCTTTTAGAGCCTGCTGTAGTAAGCGTAGGTAAATTTAATAGCGGGACTTCATATAATATAATTGCAGGCGAAGCACAGCTAGAAGGCACTGTAAGATGTTTTAGTTGTGATACTCAGAAAAAAATAGCTGATAAGATAGAAAGAATAGTTTCAAATACTGCAAAAACCTATAATGCAGAAGGAATCGTTGAATACAATTATCTTGTCCCTCCAGTAATAAATAATTTTGAAACATCAAAAATTGCAAAAAATGCTGCAGTAAAAATTTTCTCTTATGATAATGTTGTTGATGTAAATAAGCTATTTATTGCTGAAGATTTTTCAAAGTATCTTAATATAGTACCTGGTACCTTTGCTTTTGTCGGTACTAGAAATTTTAAAAAAGAAACAATTTATCCTCTTCATAATGATAAATTTAATATTGATGAAGACAGTCTTCCACTAGCAGCTGCAATGCATGTGCAGTTTGCTGTAGATTTTCTAACTAGGTAAATTAATTTAGTCTTTATTGTAATTTTACTATAACATGTCGGATATATTATTAAATGAGGCAGATGAATAAATAATTACATATATATTCGACAAATATTTAAATACATCCCATGTTAAGGTTCAGCTATTTCCTCGCTTTCAATTCTTAATTTTTTATCTTGATTTAAATACATCCCATGTTAAGGTTCAGCCTACCCATATAATCACTCCTTGTATAATTCGCCAAATTTAAATACATCCCATGTTAAGGTTCAGCTACAACTACTATTGTGCTTTCATTAAACCCTTTAATACATTCAATGCACTAACTAAAACGTTCAGCTACAACTACTATTGTGCTTTCATTTCGCCTATACACGATTTAAATACATCCCATGTTAAGGTTCAGCAATCTACTTATTTGGCTTATTTAGCAAAGAAGTCTTATTTAAATACATCCCATGTTAAGGTTCAGCGATCCATTTATTTCACTCCTCTCTTTCATATACTTATTTAAATACATCCCATGTTAAGGTTCAGCATTTCTAGCATATTGTTATAGATTATTTTATGTGCATTTAAATACATCCCATGTTAAGGTTCAGCTGGTTCACCATAATTTGCGTCCCATGTTTTTTCATTGATTTAAATACATCCCATGTTAAGGTTCAGCTCAATCATATTCAATTGTTTTAATGCTTCTATTCTAATTTAAATACATCCCATGTTAAGGTTCAGCTTATTTTACCCTCCTTGATAGTAGATAAACAAATAATTTAAATACATCCCATGTTAAGGTTCAGCTGGAATTAATCAAATAAATGGTTCAAATGGTGTATAATTTAAATACATCCCATGTTAAGGTTCAGCAGCTATATAAAAGTTATCCATTACGTCACCCCTTTCAATTTAAATACATCCCATGTTAAGGTTCAGCGATATTATTTTTGCAAGTGCTGAATAAATACCGATATTTAAATACATCCCATGTTAAGGTTCAGCACATAATTGACTAATTATGTTATACAGTTTCAGCGATTTAAATACATCCCATGTTAAGGTTCAGCGCAGAAAGAAAAACAGGACACGTTTTAAGTTTTGAATTTAAATACATCCCATGTTAAGGTTCAGCTTGATGTAATGCAAACTTGGTACTTTGATTATACATATTTAAATACATCCCATGTTAAGGTTCAGCCAAATCAAATAAATTAAGTTTTTGCTCTCTTAATTCATTTAAATACATCCCATGTTAAGGTTCAGCTGTTGACGCATTAAAAAAATATAGTCCGCTATTTGCATTTAAATACATCCCATGTTAAGGTTCAGCAGGAACAAACCTTGTTAAAATTGGTACTGTAATTAGATTTAAATACATCCCATGTTAAGGTTCAGCCTTCTTTAAGAGAGGTTGTTTGTTTTATATTTTTAGATTTAAATACATCCCATGTTAAGGTTCAGCCTCAATTTTTATCACTCCTTTTGTTCGAACTTTATTATTTAAATACATCCCATGTTAAGGTTCAGCAGAAGCTAGAAGGACATTAAAAGGTGAAGATTATTAATTTAAATACATCCCATGTTAAGGTTCAGCTTTAGTTGTATTCCCCCTATATCCTAAATTTTGAAAAATTTAAATACATCCCATGTTAAGGTTCAGCTTCTCTGTTTTGTGGAACTCCGTAATATTTAGAGTATTTAAATACATCCCATGTTAAGGTTCAGCATGTTTAAGGGCGAAAAGATACACCTAGGGAGATTATTTAAATACATCCCATGTTAAGGTTCAGCCGACGAACTATTGAGAATAGCCTTAACAGGACGGTCATTTAAATACATCCCATGTTAAGGTTCAGCATAAATGGAACTATATTATCTTGTGCAGAAGGTCAATTTAAATACATCCCATGTTAAGGTTCAGCTTAAACGATATAGATAGTGAAATAGTTCTTATTAAATTTAAATACATCCCATGTTAAGGTTCAGCCACGATAAAATAGCACTTTTAAAATCTACTAATAAGCTAAAACACTACTTATTACTATATTAACAATTGTTTTACCAACCGACAAATTTAATTTTATAAATATGAAAATAACATATCATAAAGTCTTTATTTCCAGTGAATTATGAATTTTTATTTTTATAACAGGTTGGTAAAATTTTATTATAAAATTAAAGCTTCACAATCTTCAAAATTAACTCCAATTGTTTCTTCATCAAAACTTTGATCGTTTATCATTTTTATTATACTTATAAAATCTTCTTTTTCATTTATAACTTTTTTTAAATCTGCCTTTAGTTTTATCAAATTTGCAGGTGTAATATTTCCTCTAAATACAGACTTTTGATGATGCTTAAAATATTTTTTACAAACTTTAAAAACCCTATTTACACGTTTTTCTTTTATATCATAAAAAACAAAAGCATAATTGTAATTCATATTTTTAGCCATACTAATACATCTCCCTCAAGCTAAAAGGCTTAAACTCTTTGCCTTCCAAAAAAAGTTTACATAATTTATAACCATCTAATTTTATAGCAGTTTCATAACTGATCTTTCGCTTCAATATTGGATGATTAAAAACTGCACTAAATCTTTCTTCAATTGCTTCAATAAAAATTTTCTTACCAGCCTCATTCAAAATACAGTAATTCAAATTCTTATCAAAGTGTTTAGAAACCTGAATCTTCCTGTTATTAACCAATTCAAATATGCATTTAAAAACAATAGCAGGTTTAAATACTTCTGCTAAATCTAAGCTTAGAGAGAATCTTCTTTCACTTGGCTCATGTAAAAAACTTATTGTCTGATTCAAATGTGTATTATATATTTGAGATACAGTTTTTGCATAAAGAATTGAATTACCAAAAGAAATCAGAGCATTTATTGGATTATCAGGAGGTCTTTTTACTCTTTTATTAATCACAAAATCTTCAGGTAAAAAAATTCTAAAGCTTTCATAAAACCTCATCCAAATTTGACCTTCAATGAATAGAATCTGTTTTATATCTAAATCTTTATTCAAAAATTTTGGAACATCTTGCTTTAGCCAGTCTAATAATTCTTTAAGTTCTTTCTTATCATGTTTGTAATAATGATATAAGACTTCGTATATGTTATTTGCTATTCCCTGAACAAAAGCTTTAGCTATTTCCAACCTTTTATCTAGGTAAGCCTTAGCTTGCTTTATAGTTAAGTTACCACTTACTAATTGCTCTTTAGGATAAAAACTACCACTATATTTACCATAATAATTAAATATATGGATAGTAATCCCTGCTTTTGCTATGAAATCTAAAAACTTTGTATTCATGCTTATCTCATTTAAACAATATAATTCTTTAGTAGATTCAATAGGTAAATAATTATTTCCTTTTAAATTTTTAAACATTATGGAATTATCTTTCCTACTAAGTTCTCCCATAGACATAATATATCTAGTATATTTACTCATAATAACCCCTCCTCTAATTATTAAATAAAGCAATATTCACAAAAAGCACATTTCTTGCATTTTACCTTGAATTCTGGCTGTGGAGGTTGCTCAGTTATGATAAAAGTTTTTATTTCTTTAATAAGATTCTCTAACTGAAACTCATACTCTTCTGTTAATTCTACTAAAACAATTTTCTTGTCTTGCTTATTCTTTTCAAGATATTCTATTTTCCCAATTCTTTCAACACCTTTATCTTTTAATACTTTTAAATAAAGTAATATTTGCCACTTGGTAGCTTCTGTATCTGCATCAGATTTTTTCATCTCTATTAAAAAATCCTCTGTTATTTTATCAATTCTTACATTATCTATGGAAATCTCAGTATTTTTCTTACCTTCATTCTTTAGTTCATGTAGTACTTTTCCTATTCTAACATCCTCGCTATTATCCTCTAAATTAATTCTATTTCCCAATAGCCAACATTGACGTTTGCAGTGAAAATAGTAATTAATCAAGGTACCTGTTACTTCCATCTTTCACCTCTCAATATTATAAAATTTCTCCTTTTTCACTATTAAATAAATCCCTGTCAAATTTTCCGTCAGTAAAATATTTTTCGCCATCAGCAAAATAATAAATATTGCCCAAAATACCATTGTTAGAAAGACTTATTTTATTTACCTTATAAGTAAAATAATCCAACCTTTCTAATATTCTCGAGAGTTTCACCATTCTTTCTCCGTATGGTAATGTTGTATCACATAAGATGTCACCATATTCTTTCCATACCTCATCGCCTCTAATTATAAACCCATTTTCATCTTCAATTTCCCTATTTAAAAATACTGTATAATCCTTTTCATCATCATCAATTAATTTCATTCGTTTTGCAATTTCTTTATATTGAAGCTTTGAAACGATATCCTTTCTAAATACATCTATATTATTAGCATTTTCTCGTTTTTTGTCACTTTCTAATTTATCTATAATAATGTTATAAAATCTTTCAAAATTCTTTGATATTAATATTTCTCTAATTATAGTTGAGTTCAAGGTTATTTCCTTATCTTTTCTACGATCACCCTTATAAACAGAGCTACTATCATCCAAATTAAAAAAATAAACAACTGAACCTCTCTTTTTACATGAACGATTAATTCTTCCTAAAAACTGCTCTTCGGCATCTAAAATAGAAATATCTTTAAAGCCAAAATCCATATCAATATCCACACCAGCTTCAATTACTTGAGTTGCCACAAGTATAATATCCTTATATTTTTTAACAGTATTAATAATCTTATTTCTATCAATTTTATTATCATCACCAGTTATCAACATTATTTTTTTCCCTAAACACTTAAGTTTTTCAATTTCATTAAGCGCCTTAAAAAATTCTAGTGCAGTTTTTTTCTTTATAAATTCAATTAAAATATTTTTACCTCTTGACTCTGCACACTCTACGATTTTATTTATAAGCTTTTCTTTTACATCTTCAGTTTCATCTAATAATGTGAAATCCAAATTTACTCTATCTTTAAATAATGGATTTGAAAAATACTCTTCTCTATTTTTGATTAGATTTACAAAGTTTGTATCAAAATGCAAAAGCTTTTCAAGTCTTGGTAATGTTGCAGACATTATGATTACCTTTATGTTTAAAAGTTTACTGTAGCTATTTAAAAATATTATTATCTCTTTCCAAATGCTATTTCTATAACTTTGGATTTCATCTAGTATTACAACACTATTAGCAATATGCGTTAAAGGAAAAACTTCCTCTCTACTATTTCCAAAAATATAATTACAAAAGTTTACATGACTAGTAAGTACTATAGGGTAGTGTAGGAACTGTCTATCTAAAATAGCTTTGTTATAGTCAATTTCACCTTTAATTCCCTCTCTTTTTATTATGCTGTTATCTTCCTCCAAATCTTCTACTTGAATAGGTGTTATTGAATTAATTACAGCAATTTCTCTTTTAATTTCTTCAATATCTGCAAATATCTCATCTAAAGATTTTTTAGTTTGCTCAATTAATGTATTAAAAGGGAATACATAAAATAACTTGTTCAAATTTTTATTTTCTTCTAAAAGCTTAAAGGCAAGATTTATTGAAGTATTGGTTTTTCCGCTACCAGTTGGAGCCTCTAGATAAAAAATATTCTCATCCTTATGTTTTATAAGTTCTCCTTCCGCATCTATAAACAATTTACTCCTTATCTCGTTTATATCACCCTTTGAAAAAGGATTTTTCACTTCACCTTGCAAATAATTTTTATATTCAGAAATACTTTTAAATATATTTGTATTCTTAAAAACATCGTAATATTTATTTATATTTTCAATTGTTCCAAAATCCTCAATTCCATTACAACTTACAAAATGAGACGTAGAATAAAAATCTCCAGAAACTAAAAGAGAAAAGACTAATTTGGTGTAAATATATACATAAATAGATTTCCAGCATTCTTCATTTTCAAAACTATTCATTATGCTTTCAAAACAATCCATATAATCATTAATGTTCAACGGTTTTATACTAAAACTATCTTTATACTCACCATAAAACTCTTTATTTTTTATATACTTTTTAAAACCATCAATAAATTTATTTTTAAAATCTGAAAATTCATCTAGACTCCCATGATGTTTAGATATTACATAACTATTTAGGAGTAAAAGTAGCAAGAGAATGGGCTTTTCTCCACTCTCTTTAATTTGAGCAAGCTTTTTAAAGTAGTAATCAAAATATATGCATGCAGATAACATCGAGTGTTTAGAGTCAACATTTAAGATGTATTTATATTTCTTATTTTTCATCTTTTTAGCTTGAAAATTACTATTTATTTTACCTATGTCATGCATATAAATTGCATTGCACAAACTTTCTTTCCAAAACTGCTTACCATCATCACTTACACTAGCAAGTAATTTGTTTTCTATATTCTTAAAAACATTATCTAAGTTCTTTTCTTTACATATTTTCAAAAAATAATTGTATGCTAATTCCATATGGTCAACTAGTTTTTCCTTGCGTTCATTTTCATCATTAATATGAGCATATAAATTATCTAAATTACTTACATGTTCTTTAATATTAAATAAAGTTATATTATCAAAATACATTTATATCACCTAAAAGAAAAATAATACTTTTTCATCTTCAAGAAATAATTTACAACTATCTTTTAAATTAACTTTCATATTTGTAAAAACAAATGGAACCGTTATATACTGATTTTCCTGCCTTTCAAGTGCTATTGGTAGCCGTTCTTCATATTTCCAATTATCTTTATGCTGAAAACTTAAATCAAAAATATTTTTCTCTTCCTTTTTTATTTCAAAATAATCTTTAATAAATAAACTATTTACTTCTTCACAATTTGAAATTTCTTCAAGTTCTACTATTTCTATATCTGTAATGTTGGCATAGTGATCATTCTTTCCTAAATACGGCATATACACAAAACTGCTATTTAAAAGATTATCAAATATTTTTTCTATGTTTTTATTATCATCTTTTAATATGTATATATCCCATACGGGTTTTTCTAACCACTGTTCTTTTACAATCAAATTTCCACCCAGCTCTTGCGATGCATATCCTACCGAATTATTAAACACTTGAACTTTTTTAGGAATATATCCCCTCTCATTTCTAGGAACTATAGAAATATTCAATGTGTTTAGTTCACTATAAAACTGTGGAAATTGTTGTTTCCCTTGAAAATTGTACCCTTCCAGTCCGATGGCAGCACCTAATATACCTAAAACAGCTACCTTATGAATATTCCCATATGTAAAATATAAATAAGTATTTGCATCAGGTTTCTTAAAGAAGGCTGTCTCTCCTGATAAAGTAAATTTTAAAGCCTTCATCTCTTATACCTCTTCTCTTGTAAATATATTAAAGTATTTAGCTTTATTTATATTCCCTTCTAATTTTGTTTTATAAGGGTTATAGTAAATTTCAATATTTAATATTCTACTAGATACTTTATTTAAAAGTTCATCAAACTTTAAAGCAATAACATCTTGTTCCTTTTCTTTATTAAAAATTATGTATTGAGCCAAATCTGGCAAATACAAATCACTTTCTGTTTCAACAAAAATAGCAAATTCATTTTCACAACCTACTTTTGCATTTGTATTAAAGGCAGTAGCAGAAACTAAAGCAGCTTCTTTGAATTTTTTGTAATCCTCTTCTGTATAGCCTTCTGTTGCACCCATTTCAATATGATTTTTATATGCTAATGTGTTTATTGCAAATGGATAAAAGTAATGTGCTTCGCTGCTTACAATTTTTGTTCCTAATGTAGATGAATCTGCCTCATCCTTTGTTCCATCCCTAAAAGGTGAAAGAATTTGTTGTTCTTCTACAGTGCTATCTTCATACTTATTAAAACCCTGAGAAATTTGAACAGCCCCAGTTATAGAAATATTATTTCCTTCCTCTGCAAAGGTTGCTCCAAAATTCTTTACATCTATAGCTTTAAATAAGTTTTCAAGTACTTTTTTATTATCTTTTTCTTTTTTTAAATCCTCAACTTCAAAAATTTCCTCATATCTTTCTTTTAATGATTTTGGTCTTATTTTTATTCCTTCTTTTTTATCCTCTTCTGTTTTTAATGACTTTATATAAAGAACCTTTTCACCTTTATTTTCCCACATCTTTTTCATCGGATATTTTAACGCCTTGTCACTTCCAAATATTTCGCCAGTAGATATAGATTTAGGCTGTCCACTAAAATCCGCATTCCAATTTGCCATTATTGATTTAATTCCTATAACTCCATAAACTCTATTTTCCATATTAATTTTCCCCCTCTTTATTGCTTTCATAAATTAAACTACTATATAAATATCCTGCAACAAGCATATTGTCATTTACTTTACCTTCAGCTTTATATCCAAGAACCATTGCACTAAAATTATTAAATCTTTTATTTTCTTTCTTAATTGTGTAATTATATTTTTTAAATAGCATTCCTAATTGTAATTTTAATTTTTCATCAGTTTTACAGTTTAAAATTGGATTAATTAATGAATGCATTCTTTTACTTGACTTATTTAAAGACAATAAATAGCTTGAAATTTGACCTACTGCAAAATAATATTCATTATCACTCTCAATTTTGCATGTTTCATTTTTATTTATCTTTTCTCTTAGCCCACTAGCTATTCCATTTAAAATATCTGCCATTTTTTCTCCTCCTATTAAATAACTTAAAATTCCACATCTAAGATTGAATTGTTCTTTTGCTTTTATCATATATTCATTACATATAGTATTTTTGATAATTTCCATAGAAACCTTATCAAAAATTTGTTTTATTATCGTAGTATCCCCTTTATAAAACCAGTTAAAAAAAGCTGTCCTAGATTTTAATAGATTTTCTTTAACTCTAAAATCATTTAATTTTATATCTTTGGGATCTGAAAAGTAATTATTATTTAAAAACTTGCTAAAAAATATATTATTTATTAAGGATTTAAGCTTATAAATTTCTTCAACATCACCATAATATTCACTCAGTGCACCTTTAAATTTTGTGTAATCTATAGGAATAACAGTATCAATTGATAAATCAATAATTTTATTGTCAAACCCAACAATTGTATCAAAATCATGTATTTCAACTTCTTTGCCTTTTTTAATTCTCAGAAAATATCCTGTGAATTTTTCATCCATATGTTCATCATTTGATAAACATTTCACATTTCCATTGCCTACATAAGCATTTGTTTTACCTTCACAAACATTATTATATAGATAATCAAAAAACTTCTTTTGTAATGTAACTTCATCAGCTGAAATTAAATATGGTAATGAATTCTTTCTAGTTTTATTTTCTAAATATGGTTTTTTTGAATTTAATCCTATATTATCATTAGGTAATCCATAAGTCATATTATCTATTTCAACATTGTATTGATTATTGTTATAAATATTAGGGATTACATATTTTTCACTTTCTTTTTTATATTGTTCCATACTACATTTTAAAAATATCTTTAAATAACTTTTATTTACTCTTACCTTTTCTGAATCAATTAGCAAGAAAAGATTTGTTTTAATCCAGTTTTTTTGTTTTTCAAGTAAAATCAAATCAACCTTACCATATTTTTCTTCCATTGCTTCATACATTTTTCTTTTTTCTTTATCTTTGCTATCCTTACCCTTATATTTAATTCTTGGATTTTTTAATATCTCATAATAATCATCTATCATATCTTCTGTTAATTTCCTATCCGGATTTTCTTTATTTATTTCCCATTTTTTCACAAAAAAACTCAAGTAATTATTACTATGTATTATTTTATTAGAATCTATTGGTTTATTCATGTCTACTAATCTAGAGTAATAATCCATCTCTGCAAATTCATAATATCTTCCTGTTTTATCATCGTTATTTTTATCAATTTCTAATATTTCAATAATTTCTCCAGTTTCATCAACTAATACATAACTTCCTTCGGCTAAAACATAATTATCAATTAATAGATTTTCACCAATTTCATCATACTTTTCCTTAAAATTAGCTAAACAATCCTTTAGCACACTTTTCACCTCCTACAACCATTTATAGTTAACGTATCCGAATCCCCTAGCATTCATTTCTAATAATCCTGTTCCAATTGCAAAATAGGCCAACTCCTGAGCTAAACTATTTTCTGCAATATTTAATGTAATTTTATCTCCAAGTAACTTTATATTTTTATAACTAGTTGCTATAGGCTTTTCATTATCAAACTTAATAAATGTAAACAAATCAAAGTCTTCAATTATCTTTTGTTTTGAATAGTTATTATATTTTTTTATTAAATTTTCTTTTAATCTTTTTTCGAAAACTTCTACACTTTCATTTGTTCTCCAATAGCCATTTTCAAATTTTGCTACTACTGGTGTAATAGAATAAATCCTTTCGATATACTTTTTAGGAACAACTTTTATTTCTAGTGTTACAGCTTTTATTTTTTCACTACTTTCATTATCTAAAAATTTTTGAAAATGCTTTACTAAACTTTCTTCAACAGTTCTTATTGTTACGCTATATATTTTTCCTGTTTTATATATTTTGCTTTTTTCGATTGGATAAAATGATGAGAATATATAGTTTTTATATTGATTCTCATTATGAAAATTTAAAAATTCTTGATCTTTGGTTAAACAGCTATCTATTATTTTACTTATTTCAGTTTGGCTTTCATCCATAGTGATATCTTTTTTTAAATATACTTTCAATTCAATTTGCCATACTTTCATTTTTATATCCATTCCTTTCGCGTCGCTCAAGGCACAAAACGTAATGAAAATTGGCACATTGAGCAACTTTTATTTATAATCAAGTCATAGGGATATCAGTAAACTACAAATCACGGGGAGGT
>JAJXWJ010000043.1 GCA_021781655.1 Bacillota bacterium
ATAATACAACACCATACAACATAAACATAAGAAAATTTGACAATAAAAAAATCAGGAAACCCTTTATTATAGGCATTCCTGATGCTTATGAATCATTTTATTTTGTTTGTAAGTGTTTAAAACCCGTGAAGATAATATTCTAATTCTAATGGATAAAATGTACAAAGAATCATTAGTATATTTGAGCAAGATATTAGAAGTTGCCTTAAAATTTATAAATGTTTAATGTAATATACTTTTTAACGTTGTAGAGAATATTTCTTAATAATGATATAATAAAGAATGAAATGAAGTGAGTATATTTGAAGGACATAAGTATAATTAGAGATGTTTATTTAAAAGAGATATTAAATAAAATTGCTGAGAGAATAGTTGTTGTATTTAATGATAAATTAAATAATATTATTCTTTATGGCTCTTATGCTAGAAATGAAAACACTTCAGAATCTGATATTGATATTATGGTGCTTGTTAATGAGACAGAAGATAAAATAAGAGAATATGAAGATTCAATTACTGATATAATGGTAGATTTATCTTTAGAGTACGAAGTGGTAATCTCAATATATACTCAAAACGTTCAAGATTATGAAAAACAATTAAAAGTATTACCTTTTTTAATGAATATACATAAAGAAGGGATTATTATAAGATAATATTAGTATATCTATACCTTAAAGGGAGATAATCATAATGAATTTTAATATAAATATTGTTAGAGAGCTTGTCAAAGCAAACAAGATTCAATGGCGTGGACACATTCTTATGAGAATGCAACAAAGAGGAATGAAAATTAAAGATATTATAGATTGCATAATGAATGGTGAAATAATAGAGTATTACGAAAGTGACTATCCTTTTCCAAGTTGTTTAATACTTGGGTTTGCTCAAGAAAGTAAAGGAGTTCACGTAGTATGCTCAGTTGGTCAAGAAAATGTTTGGATGATAACGACCTATTACCCAGACAAAGATGAATGGTATGAGGATTTGAAAACAAGAAGGAGGTAAGCAAAATGAATTGTATTTTATGTAAATCTAATTTAATCAAAGGTGCAGTTAATCATATAGTAGATTTAGATGGGCATATTATTATAATTAAGAATGTGCCTGCTAATGTATGTAAACAATGTGGAGAATATTTTATTGAAACGGATGTAGCAATGAAGTTAGAAAAGATAATTGAAGACGTTATGAAAAACAAAGCAGAAATATTTGTAGTTAACTATTCTGAGACAGCAGCTTAAAAGATAATAAATAAAATAAATTTGAAATAACACAACTATAACACAACCCACATAAAATCTAATAATTCTACCTAAGATGAAATAAGATTAAAACAGTTAAAAATGTGATTATGCAAGGCTTCGAAGGCAAACGTAAAATCACATAAAATGAGTGACTTTAAAACCATTGGTTGTGGGTTCAAATCCTACTGCCCCTGCCAAATAGAAGGCTTTCCGAGTTTCGGAAAGCTTTTTTTTTCGTCCAAATAACACAACCCAGAAAAAATTGGCGATGAATTTATATGGGATTATGATAAAAAGACAAATGGTTTATTTTTAATGAAAAAGCCTGAGTCTTATACTGATTTTTTATCTGGACTTGGAAAGGAAATGTGGGAAGGTGTTGGTGGAACTGCCTACATTACACAGGAGCGAGATAAATGGGACGAATAGCAGAGGAGTTAAAAAAATATAATAGGGTATTACATGAGTATAAATATCAGCAGTAGTTTTTATATTGCTGTGCCCCATTAGAATTTGTACAGTTTTTAGTGGTACATCATTTTCAAATAGTCTTTTAGCATAAGTATGTCTTAAACAATAGAAGTTTTTGTACTTAATTCAGGCTTTCTTCATTGCTCTTTCATAGCTTCTGGTTAAATTTCTGGTATCGGTAGGTTCCCCAATTTCATTTAGAAATATTAGGCCGTTGTTAACATAAAATCATAAGCATTTGATTTTTCAATATTTTGCCTTTCCATATGCAGCAATAATTCATTAATAATGCTTGAAGGTATAGGAATAGTTCTTTTACTAGATTTTGTTTTAGGTTCAAGTTCTAAAATTTCAGTTTTCTTCTCTGAATTTGTATTATTTACTATATGAACTCTTTTAAATGTTCTTGATACAGTTAGGGTTGATTCTTCAAAATCAATATCGCTCCATTTTAAACCTAATACTTCACCTATTCTTAGACCTGTTCCAAATACAAGTGTAATTAATGCTTTATGCCTATGATTTTCAAGAGATTTTATAAACTGCTTTTGTTCCTCAATTGTAAAAACTTCTATTTCTTTCTTTGCTTTAGCTTTTGGTAGGGTAACACCATTGCTAGGATTAAAGGGTAGATATTGTTCTTTTACAGCTTGTGTTAAGCAAGGACGAAAAACTTTATTAATATTCTTTAAAACATTTGCATCTTTATGTTCTTCTCGTGTTAAATAGTTATAAAAACTTTGCAAGTTAGAACTTTTTAAGTCTTTCAACTTAATACTTCCGATAGATCCATTTTCAATATAGTTTCTATAAACTCCATCATATACACTTAAAGATGATGGTTTTAAATCATTTATCCTATATTCATATAACCAAAAACGAACCCATTCTTTTAAGGTTATTTTATCATCTGAAGGTATTAATCCGTTAGAAAATTTGTTTTTGTATTCATCAACCTTGTTTAAAGCTTCAATTTTAGTTTTAGCATAGAATTGTTTCCTAAACCGTGTTCTAAGAATGTATCAATATACTCTACTTGTTTTTCCGTTTATAATATATTGCATACTTATAACCTAAAAGGGAGAAAATCATAATGAATTGTATTTTAAGGCAAAGTTGAACATAATGTAGCAATTAAGTTAGAAAAAATGATTGAACTATTTGTGAAAAACGAAGCTGAAATATTCATAATGAATTATTTGGAAGGTAGCAGCGAAATATAATTTATTGATTAATATTTGATAATAGTGATATAATTTAAATAGTCAGAGGAGTGAGTATATATGAATGATATAAGTTCTGTTAAGGATATGAAAGCTCGAGAAATACTATTAAAAATCGATAATAAAATAACAGATATTTTTAAGGATAAATTAAATAATGTTATTCTCTATGGTTCTTACGCTAGAAATGAAAACACTTCAGAATATCATTGTGCTTGTTAATGAAGCGGAATATAAAATAAGAGAATATGAGGAAGCAATAACGGATATAATGGTAGATTTATCTTTAGAATATGGAATTGTAGTTTCAATATATACTCAAAACGTTCTAGATTATAATAAACAGGCTAAGGTCTTACCTTTTTTAATGAATGTGCAAAGAGAAGGAATAAGGTTAAGATAATATATATCATAAAAATATTCTTATAAGATAAATAATATAGGGTATAATTACTTAATAAAAGGGGTGAATATATGACCATAAAGCAAATAAAATTAGATAACTTTACAGTCTTTAGTAATTTAGATATAGATTTTTCTGATGGTATTAATGTATTTATAGGAGAAAATGGATGTGGAAAGACCCATGTAATGAAAGCTATTTATAGTGCTTGTCAAGCAGTAAGACCAGATATTTCATTTTCATATAAATTGGTTAAGGTTTTTAAGCCAGATGAACTAAAGATTAGCAGATTAGTAAAGCGAAAAGCTGGTAATGTTAATGCAAAAGTAAAGGTTTTTTCTGATGAAGCAGAATTGACAGCGGAATTTTCAACAAAAACCAAAAAGTGGGAAGCGAAAGTTGTTGATGAAGAAAAATGGGAAAAACAGTTAGGCGATTTAACAAGCACATTTATTCCTGCTAAAGAGATATTATCAAATTCATGGAATTTATCAGCAGCAGTAGATAAAAATAATGTTGATTTTGATGATACTTATACAGATATAATTGCTTCTGCAAAAATAGATATAACTTCTGGAAGAGATAATTATGATAGAAGAAAATACCTTGATATGTTACAAAAGGTGACTGACGGTAAAGTTACAGTTGCAGAGGATAGATTTTATTTAAAAACAGGGAATAATGCATTAATTGAGTTTCATCTAGTTGCTGAGGGAATGCGTAAAATAGCTCTACTTTGGCAACTAATAAAAAACGGTACACTTGAAAAAGGTTCGGTTTTATTTTGGGATGAACCAGAAGCAAATATAAACCCTATTCATATTCCTGTAATTGTGGACATACTATTAGAATTGCAAAGAAATGGTGTACAAATTTTTATAGCGACTCATGATTATATTTTATCAAAATATTTTGAAGTGAAGATGTTAAAATCAGATAAAGTCATGTTCTATTCATTTTATAAATCAGAAGATGATGTGTTATGTGAACAAAACAGTCTGTTTAAGGATTTAAAGAATAACAAAATAGTAGATTCTTTTAATAGATTATTGGATGAAGTTTATGATAAAAATTTGGGGGATTAATCGATGTCTGGAAGTATTCATAAAGAAGAAAACAATGTATATCAAATTGATTTTAGAAAAGCTTTATGGTCAACAGATAAATTAAATAATATTTTTCATGAGACAGGGGTTACAATTTTGTCAGATGTTGATTTTATAGCTGAAACTGAAAATGAAATTATATTAGTAGAATATAAAAATGCTAATATAAGTGGCGCATCTAATCCAGATGCTTTTAAGCCATCAGAAGATAAATCAATTGATAAAATAGCATATAAATTTTATGACAGTCTTATTTTTATTATGGCTTGTGGTTTTAATAAACCATATGAATATGTATATATCTTAGAGTATCCTAAAGGCGATGCGACTACAAGAAGATTTATTAGAAATAAAATAAAAGCTAAATTGCCATTTATGTTACAAGAAAATAATATGATAAAAAATAAGCTGATTAGTGATTTTAAAGTTTTATCTATTGATGAATGGAATAATGATGAATTTTATGGTGAATTTCCTGTAAGTTTAACTTGATGAAGATATGTAAGAAATAACACAACCCAGAAAAAATTGGCGATGAATTTATATGGGATTATGATAAAAAGACAAATGGTTTATTTTTAATGAAAAAGCCTGAGTCTTATACTGATTTTTTATCTGGACTTGGAAAGGAAATGTGGGAAGGTGTTGGTGGAACTGCCTACATTACACAGGAGCGAGATAAATGGGACGAATAGCAGAGGAGTTAAAAAAATATAATAGGGTATTACATGAGTATAAATATCAGCAGTAGTTTTTATATTGCTGTGCCCCATTAGAATTTGTACAGTTTTTAGTGGTACATCATTTTCAAATAGTCTTTTAGCATAAGTATGTCTTAAACAATAGAAGTTTTTGTACTTAATTCAGGCTTTCTTCATTGCTCTTTCATAGCTTCTGGTTAAATTTCTGGTATCGGTAGGTTCCCCAATTTCATTTAGAAATATTAGGCCGTTGTTAACATAAAATCATAAGCATTTGATTTTTCAATATTTTGCCTTTCCATATGCAGCAATAATTCATTAATAATGCTTGAAGGTATAGGAATAGTTCTTTTACTAGATTTTGTTTTAGGTTCAAGTTCTAAAATTTCAGTTTTCTTCTCTGAATTTGTATTATTTACTATATGAACTCTTTTAAATGTTCTTGATACAGTTAGGGTTGATTCTTCAAAATCAATATCGCTCCATTTTAAACCTAATACTTCACCTATTCTTAGACCTGTTCCAAATACAAGTGTAATTAATGCTTTATGCCTATGATTTTCAAGAGATTTTATAAACTGCTTTTGTTCCTCAATTGTAAAAACTTCTATTTCTTTCTTTGCTTTAGCTTTTGGTAGGGTAACACCATTGCTAGGATTAAAGGGTAGATATTGTTCTTTTACAGCTTGTGTTAAGCAAGGACGAAAAACTTTATTAATATTCTTTAAAACATTTGCATCTTTATGTTCTTCTCGTGTTAAATAGTTATAAAAACTTTGCAAGTTAGAACTTTTTAAGTCTTTCAACTTAATACTTCCGATAGATCCATTTTCAATATAGTTTCTATAAACTCCATCATATACACTTAAAGATGATGGTTTTAAATCATTTATCCTATATTCATATAACCAAAAACGAACCCATTCTTTTAAGGTTATTTTATCATCTGAAGGTATTAATCCGTTAGAAAATTTGTTTTTGTATTCATCAACCTTGTTTAAAGCTTCAATTTTAGTTTTAGCATAGAATTGTTTCCTAAACCGTGTTCTAAGAATGTATCAATATACTCTACTTGTTTTTCCGTTTATAATATATTGCATACTTATAACCTAAAAGGGAGAAAATCATAATGAATTGTATTTAATGGTAGATTTATCTTTAGAATATGGAATTGTAGTTTCAATATATACTAAAAACGTTCTAGATTATAATAACCAAGCTAAGGTCTTACCTTTTTTAATGAATGTGCAAAGGGCAGGAATAGAAATAAGATAGAAAATTAATATATTTATTGATTAATATTTTAAAATGATGATATAATTTGAGTTAATAGAGAAGATATATTTCATTTGAAAGGTTTGATAGACATGATACCATTCAAGGAAGAGATTGAAAATATTAAAGAACAAATTATTAGTATATATAGTCCAAATAAAATAATTCTTTTTGGTTCATGTGCATCAGGATGTGCTAAAAAGGATAGTGATATTGATTTATGTATTATTTGTGATTATGAAGATAAGAAAAAACTACTAAATGAGTTACTTATAAATTTAGAATATTCAAGAGATGTAGATTTTGTTTTATATAAACCTAGTGAATGGGATAAATATAAAGAAGATACATCAAGCTTTGCGAATATTATCAATAGGAAGGGAGTTCCTATATATGGTTGACACTTTGAAATATAAAGAATGGTTTGAAGCTGCTAAAAAGGATTTAAAAGGTGCTAAAATTCTTTATGAGCATGATGCTGATTATGGATTAGTATTATTTCATTTAGAGCAAGCAGTAGAAAAATATTTAAAAGGATATTTAATTGCAAAAACAGGTATGTTGCAAGAAGGTCATAGTTTAATAAGGCTATGCAAAAAAGCAACAACTTTTGATAACGGATTTAGAAAGTTTATTAAAGATTGTGCTTTTTTAAATGGATATTATATAGAGACAAGATATCCTGCAGAAGAACCACTAATTTCAGAAGATGAAGATGTAAAAGATGGATTGAAGTTTACTGAAGAGATTATAGAATTTATTGAAAGAGAAATAGAATTGAAATAACACAACCATAACACAACGCACACAAAATCTAATAATTTTACCTAAGACAAAATAAGATTAAATCACTTTAAAATGTGATTATACAAGGCTTCGAAGGCAAACGTAAAATCACATAAAATGAGTGACTTTAAAACCATTGGTTGTGGGTTCAAATCCTACTGCCCTGCCAAACAGAAGGCTTTCCGAGTTTCGGAAGGCTTTTTTTCGTCCTAATAACACAACCCAGAAAAACTTGGCGATGAATTTATATGGGATTATGATAAAAAGACAAATGGTTTATTTTTAATGAAAAAGCCTGAGTCTTATACTGATTTTTTTTCTGGACTTGGAAAGGAAGTGTGGGAAGGCGTTGGTGGAACTGCCTACATTACACAGTAGCGAGATAAATGGGACGAATAGCAGAGGAGTTAAAAAAATATAATAGGGTATTAAATGAGTATAAATATTGGCAGTAGTTTTTATATTGCTATGCCCCATTAGAACTTGTACAGTTTTTAGTGGTACATCATTTTCAAATAGTCTTTTAGCATAAGTATGTCTTAAACAATAGAAGTTTTTGTACTTAATTCAGGCTTTCTTAATAGTTCTTTTGCTAGATTTAGTCTTGGGTTCAAGTTCTAAAATTTCTGTCTTCTTTTCTGAATTTGTATTAACTAAATGCATTCTTTTAAAAGTTCTTAATATAGTTACAGTAGATTTTTCAAAATCTATATCGCTCCATTTTAAACCAATACTTCACCAATTCTTAAACCAGTTCCAAATACAAGAATTATTAATGCTTTATGCCTATGATTTTCAAGAGATTCTATAAAGGTTTTTTCTTCATATACTGTAAAAAACTCAATATTTTTTTGCTTTTTTTACAATAATAATTCCTTTAATGATGGACTTACACCATTTCAAGCAAGATATAAAAATTAATAATATTAGGTTAAAGTGTTACAAAAAAGCTTGACAACTGCAGTGATTTAGTAACAATTTAATGAAGAGTATGAATTATAAGAAAATAATCGAAATGATTTATCAGCAATATATGCACTGGTTTAATAATGTAATTTAGCAGTTATATATAAATAAAACAGCAGTAAACAGAGATGAAAGTAAGTGTTTGTATAAATATGTAATTTGTGATAAAATATAATAATATTATTAGAGCGTATATTAGCTACAATTAATTACTTTATTGAAGATATAAATAACCAATTAATAAGGTCTACCTTGTAAAATGAGGAGGATTACGAATGGAAGATAAAATTATATGGATAGTTTTAGCAATACTATTGTTATCAGGAATATCAACTGCCATTAATCAAATAAGAAATGATATTAGACACACAAATAGGATATTAGAGAAGATTGCTAAACAAATTGGAGTTGCTGAACCACCTATTGATGATGAAATTAAAAATCTTGTTGAAGAAGGTAAAAAGATTAAAGCGATTAAAATTTATAGACAAGCTACAGGAGTAGGCTTAAAAGAAGCAAAGGAATATATTGATTTATTGAGCGAGAAATTAAAGAATTAGTTGATACAAATTAGTTCTTGCAATGCATATTTGAGTTATTATTATATATCTATTTCATTAATTTTTATTGTTGCGTTAGAAGCTTAATTTATGGGAATACAGTTAATAGATTTAGAAAGAAAAAAATAAAAAACTAATTTGCGACTTTTATATTTCACTGAAGAATAAAATATTGAGAATCATCAATGATGAGTTTTGTTGGAAAAGCAAAGGATTTTCAAAAAGTGCTGACGACTATTAGCTTATTCGTGTGGTACTCGTTAACATTTTAATATCTATAGAAAAATGGAGAAGGTTTATGAATAATTTATTTTTAGTTGAGCCAGGAAGAGAATATCAAAAGAGTTTTGAAAATTATATTTTAGCATATGAAAAAAATAACGATATTAATTATCTTAATATGTATAAAAAGGGGTTAGGGGATTTTTATGGTTACTTGTAACATAGATAACATAGCTTCAAGAAAAATTATAGAAAAGAATAATGGTAAACTGATGGAAACTATTTTCGATGAAGAGGAAAATGAAGATTTGTATAAATATAGTATTACATTAGCAACCAACTAAATTTCACTAAATTCTTAATATTGTAATGATTATGGATTTTTAATTATTACGACATTGTAAATTAAGGCTAAATAAAGATTATTAAAAAAGATATAGACAAATAGTAATTTAAGTGACGCTCTAAATCTTTGATTTAGCTAGCGGAACTTACTCCTACGTAGAGTAGCGAAGTAGGAGTTTCCTATAATATGTGATACTATAAGTGCCTATATATCAAGTTTTTGTTATTTTTTAAAGGAAACACCTACTCCTTTTCATTACGTAGGTGTAAGTTTGACTGGCCAAATATAAAATTTGGAGTCTCACTTAAATTCCTATTTATCGTTGAGGTAATTCGTAATCTTCTTAAATGATGGACAAATGAAATCTCATTGAGATAATTAATGTTGGAAAAAAGAACAAAAAAATTATGCATTATTTTTACTGCAAATAATGAGGCATACTTTTATGAAGCAAGTAAATGAGTATGTTAATTTAGGAAATAATCATTATAAAACTGAATCATACACTGACTTTGTATCTGGACTTGGGAAAGAAATATGGGAAAGTGTTGGTGGAAAATATTACATTAGGCAGGAGAGAGATAAATGGGGCGAAAAAAAAAGTGAATAAAATAAAAGGTATATTAATAGATTCGGGACGAGTACTAAATTACCCAGCAACAGGAGATTGGAGCTTTTCACCAAACTTTTTTAACATAGTTAACAAAAGTAAATTTTATAATATTCCAAGGATAAAAAGAAAAGCTGCTTATAAGAAGGCTTGGCCTTCTTTACGAGAAGTATTCAAAAAAGCTGAAGTTTATAAATATTTTGATTCTCTAATTATATCATCTGAATTAGGAGTAACAAAACCAAGCCCGCAAATGTATAAAGCAGCTCTAAAAGAATTAGATTTGAATGAGGAAGAAGTTGTTTATATAGATGATAATTTTATAAACTGTAATGGAGCTTTACAATTGGGAATAAAGTCAATTATATTAAATAGAGATTTAAAGATGAGAATATTTATTAAAATTGCATTGAAATCAAAGCATAAAATTATTAAAAATTTACATGAAGCGGAAAAATTAGTTATGAACCTTTAGTGAAGATTCCATTTTTAAAATGGTGCATATAGGGCTATTATATTATTGGAAAATCAGCTACAAAATTCATAACTTCTACATATAAAAAATAATTTAATGGTTAAAGCTTCTTGCTAAAAATTACTTCTAAAGGATTGTTTAAAAGCACAACATTTCCTGAGTATTTGTATCCTAGATTTTTATAGAAGCTTTCTTCAGTTTCGTTGCTCAAAGTAGTTGCCATAACTAAATCATGGCCTTGATTTTTCATTTCAAGCTCCCAAATTTTAATTAATTTTTTATCTAGAGCTTTACTTTTATATCCTTCATTTATATAAAGCTTGCTTAAAAACGGAATATTATCAGAAAAATAGTCGTAAATTAAAAAGCCAACAGTTTTATTATCTCTATCATTTACTAAAAAAATTTCTTTTTCTATAAATTGAACCTTTATACCATCTATATCAATAGGTTTTATATCCGCATATTCCATTAACATAATTATTCCTCACCTTCACTTTTAAAATCTTTACAATAATATTATATGATTAATATTTACAATTTTTATTGCTTTAAATGCTTAGAATATAGTAAAAAGTGCTATAATATATTAAAGAAATGAATATAAAATAGGAGTAAAGATAATGCAAAATAGCAATGAGGTTTTAAAATTGAAGAGAGGATATTTAAAAAATGACTTTGAGTTTTTTCATCTTAAGGATAAAAAAAATATGGAGTTTGAATTTCACTATCACGATTTTAATAAAATAATTATTTTTATTTCTGGAAAAGTTACATACCAAATAGAAGGAAAAGCTTATAAACTTAAGCCTTGGAATATTTTGTTTGTGGGAAATAATGATATTCATAAACCAGTTATAAGTCCAGAAGAGCCCTATGAAAGGATCGTTATTTGGATTAATTCTAAGTTTTTAGAAGCACATAATTTAGATGGAAGTAATCTGTTGAACTGCTTTCTTCTTTCATCAAAACAAAGACTTAGTCTTCTTAAACTCGATAATAGAAATATAAAGGTTATTAAAAATAATCTTAGTTTGCTAGAAGAAACCTTTAATAGCAATGAATTTGGCAGTGGAATATTAAAAAATGCTTTATTTTTACAGCTTTTAGTATATTTAAATAGATTATATATTGGTTTTCAAATATCAAAAGCTGATAGCGATGTTGAATTTGATGAAAGAATAGAAAAAATTATCGATTATATTAATA
The DNA here is from genome assembly GCA_021781655.1 of Bacillota bacterium. GTDB lineage: Bacteria > Bacillota > Clostridia > Clostridiales > Clostridiaceae > JAJXWJ01. The sequence continues at coordinate 11,601 of JAJXWJ010000043.1, forward strand.
AAAATTTAAATGAGGATCTTTCTTTACAAAATATAGCTGAAAAGTTTTATATGAATAAGTATTATCTTATGCATAGATTTAAGGAATGTACAAGTACAACGCTTCATGATTATATAGTACATAAAAGAATAAATTATGCTGCAGCTCTTATAAGAAAAGGTATGGGAATAGGTGATGCTTGTAGTGAATGCGGCTTTAAAGACTATTCAAGCTTTGTGAGAGCTTTTAAGAATATATTTGAGCTTTCTCCAAAGCAGTATTACAAGGCTATGTTAAAATATGAGGATATATAATTTAAAGAAACCTTCCTGTTTTTTGGAAGGTTTCTTCGCTATTGTAATTTACATTTCATATATTTTACTATATAATCATCAAGTACTTGGCTCAATTTCATAACTTCTAAGTTAGGTGTGTGATCATTATGATTGATTTCATCTAATAAAGAATTCAATACGAATCTTAATTCATCAATTTTTTCACTTAAATGTTCTAAAGTTTCATATTGCTCTCCCATTATTTACACCCCCTTAAAAAAATACAATTTAATACTTATTCTATGTTTTTTAGTCAAAAATTTACAAGATTAAGTTTAAATTATTATAACATAATAATAATTTTAAATCAATTTGGCTTTTCTTTAAATATAAGTAAGAAAATATGGTCTAATTTTAAAAAAAATTAAGTATAAATTGAAAAAATAAATTTTTATAAGCAAATCAGTGGGATTTTTGATAAATTCATAATGTGTCGAAAAAAGTTTTGGTTTTATTGACTTTTTGTTAATAAAAAAGTATCATTATTATTATTTTGTTAATATAATTTGGTTTTATTGAATTTCTTGTGAGGTGGTTATTTTGTATACATGTAAGAAATTGATTAATACTCCTGGAATGGAAAAAATGAAGCTCGTTTCTGGAGAAGGCGGTCTTGACAGAACAATTAGCTGGGTTCATGTTAGTGAAATTCAAGAAGTAGTTGAATGGGTAGAAGGTGGAGAACTTTTATTTATCACTGGAGTTACAATAAAGGATGATAAAGATGCCTTGTTAAAGCTTGTGAAAAGTTTAAATAATAAGGGACTTTCTGGACTGGTAATAAATGTAGGACCATACATAAAAAAAACACCACAAGAAGTTATAAAATTTGCAGACAGTTTAGATTTCCCAATTTTTGAATTACCCTTTGAAGTTAAACTTATAGAAATTACACATATAATATGTAGAGAAATTTTTTCTTATAAATTGCAAGAAGAATCTATAAATAGCTTTTTAGATGAAATTATGTTTGGTGACAAGATAATTGATGAAGAAATTTTAAAAAAAGGAATTGGATATGGGTATAATCCGGATAAAAATTATTACTCCCTATTAGTAAGTTTAGATGATTTTAGAGAATTTGATACGGTAAATAATATTGATAAAGAAGAAAGTGTAATTAAACTTAAAAATAATGTTATTAAAATTATCGATAAAGTTATGGAAAAAAACAATAGAAAATATATCTATCTTTCTAAAGATGATGAAATATATTTAATGATTGCAATAAATAGAAATATAACAACCTTTAATTTTATAAATAATATTGCAAAACAAATAAAAGATGAATTAAATATAATCAACCTTTCTGTAACAATAGGAGTTGGGGAAAAAGCTTGCAACTTAAATCAATTTAAAAAAGCAGCGTTAGATGCTAAAAGTTCAATGGAAATTTCAAAAAAATTATTTGGTAAGAATAGTATTGGGGATTTTAAAAAATTAGGTGTATACAAGTTATTATTTAGTATAAACAATAACGATATAATGATCTCACTATATAATGATGTACTTGGAAAGTTAAATAATAGTGACAAAAATAGTTATAAAGAATTGATGACTTCTTTAGAAGTGTACATTGATGAAAATAGGAATATTGGCAATGCGGCTGATAGACTTTTTATTCATAGAAACACTATGAAATATAGAATTAATAAAATAGAACAAATACTGAAGTGTGATTTGAAAGATGATAAGACGATTTTTAATATTATTTTGTGCATAAAAATAGGCAAATTTTTAGGATATAATTGAAAGATTGATTACTATACACAAAAAATGATAAAATATTTGTTTGTTATGGATATATAAATAATTTTATCAATATGTTATTATAAACTCATAATATTTATTGATTATATAAAATAATAAAAATAAAAATGATAAATGGATATTTTAAGGGGGATGAGAAATGGCAACTATTGATACAGCTACAGAAATTAAAGCAATTGATAAAAAATACAATTTACATTCATGGAGTGCTCAAGGAAATATAAATCCCAAGGTTATTGAAAAGGCGGAAGGAATATATTTTTGGGATAGTGATGGAAAGAAATATTTTGATATGTCGTCTCAGCTTGTAAACTTAAATGTAGGACATGGAAATAAAAAAATAATAGATGCCATTAAAAATCAAGCGGATAAGATGGCTTTTATGGGACCAGGTTTTGCAGTGGATGTTAGAGCTAAGCTAGCACAAAAGGTTGTAGAAAAAGCTCCTAATAATATGGGGAAGGTATTCTTTACTTTAGGGGGAGCAGATGCTAATGAAAATGCTATTAAAATTGCAAAGATGTTTACTGGAAGAAATAAAATATTTTCAAGATACCGTTCATACCATGGTGCTACCTATGGGGCAGCAAATCTTACAGGAGAACCTAGGAGGTATGTTAGTGAACCAGGTATTCCAGGCTTTATAAAGTTTTTTGATCCTTACCTTTATAGAGCAGGTATTGAATTTAAAAGTGAAGTAGAAGCATCCAAGTATTTTGTGGACAAGCTGAGAGAACAAATTATATATGAAGGTTCAGAAAGTGTTGCAGCTATTTTTTTAGAAACAGTAACTGGAAGCAATGGCGTAATTATTCCTCCCAAAGGCTATTTAAAAGGAGTAAGAGAAATTTGTGATGAATTTGGAATAATGATGGTATGTGATGAAGTAATGACAGGTTGGGGGAGAACTGGTGAATGGTTTGCTGTAAATAATTGGGATGTAAAACCAGATATGATTACCTTTGCAAAGGGAATTACTTGTGGATATGTACCTCTTGGTGGGGTTATAGTAGATGAAAAAATATCTAAGTACTTTGATAATAATACTTTAATGTGTGGACTTACTTATAACGCCCATCCTCTTGCTTGTGCTGCAGGAATAGCTACTATTGAAGTTTATGAAGAAGAAAATTTAGTTATTAACAGCAAAAAAATGGGTAAAATACTAGGTGAATTGTTAGAAGATATAAAAGAAAAGCATGTAGCAGTAGGTGATGTTAGATATATTGGATTATTTTCAGCAGTGGAACTTGTAAAAAATAAAAATTCAAGAGAGCCATTAGTACCTTATGGAAAAGATCCAGAGAAAATTATGTCTAGAATCGTTGGAATGCTTAAAGAAAAGGGATTTGAAACCTATTCTCACGAGAACAGTATATTGATAGCACCACCTCTTATAATTAAAGAGGATGAATTGAGAGAAGCTATGGGTATTTTTGATAAAGTAATGTGCTTTGTAGATGAATATATTAAAAAATAATTAGAAAGGGCGTGAGCAATTTGAATAATTTTAAATGTAGCCAAGAAAGATTAGAGGACAAAATTGTTACTTTTAGCAGATTTGGTGATACAGGAAATGGTGGAATTACAAGACTAACTTTAACTGAGCCTGATATTTTAGCAAGAGCAGAGTTTAAGAAGAGGATGGTGGCATTAGGTGCAAATATAGCAACGGATGATATGGGAAATATTTATGCTACAATTGAAGGTACCGAAAAATTACCAGCAATTGCCACAGGTTCTCATTGCGATTCGGTGGTTCAAGGTGGAAATTATGATGGTATTTTAGGTGTGCTTACGGCAATGGAAGTAGCAGAAACTATAGTAACAGAAAAAATTCCTCACAGACACCCGATTACTGTAATGATTTGGACAAATGAGGAAGGTGCTAGATTTGATCCTGCTATGATGTCTTCTGGTGTTATTACTGGAAAGTTTGATAAGAGTAAGATGTTAGCATCAAAAGATAAAGAAGGGATAACATTTGAAGAAGCACTGGATGCCAGTGGATATAAGGGAGAAGAAAAAAATAGGATGACGCCTTTAAAATACAAAGCCCTTTTGGAGCTTCACATTGAGCAAGGGCCAGTTTTAGAAGCTTCAAATATTGATATTGGAGTTTTAGAAGGTGTAGTTGGAATGATAAATTATGAATTCGAACTTAAAGGTCAAGCTGGTCATGCTGGAACTGTTCCTCAAAGGATGAGAAAAGATGCATTATATGCAGCTTCTAAAGCCTTACAATATATTCATGAAGAACTAGATAAGCTTGATGAAAAATTAGTTTATACTACAGGCAGAATTATTTGCTCTCCAAATGTACACACTATAATACCTGATAATGTAAAGTTTACTTTAGATGCTAGACATCAAGAGCCTAAAGTGTTAGAAGAAGTTATAAAAATAATAAAAGAAATGCCTGAGGAATTTGCTTCTTGTAAGGTTAGTTATAAGGAATTATGGTCACGTAAAACAGTTAAATTTGATTCTAAATTAGTAGATTTAGTAGAAAGTAATGCAAAGATTTTAGGATATTCAAACATGAGAATGTATAGTGGACCAGGACACGATGCACAGTTTTTGGCGGATATGTTGCCAACTACGATGATATTTGTACCAAGCATTGGTGGACATAGTCATTGCGAAATAGAAAAAACGGATATTAGTCACTGCGTAAAAGGTGCAAATCTATTGTTGCAAACAATAATAGATATTGATAAAATGTAAAGATATGTGTTTGTGATTATATAAAATGAAAAATAGGAGTGGATGTAATGAAAGAAGAAATGTATGAACTAACAGATGATATGACATCGAGCAGACTTTACAATGAAGATTTAGCCCCGACCAAAATAGAGGATAGAACATGGAACACATATAACTATACTGCACTTTGGGTTGGAATGGCTCACTGTGTACCAACTTATACCATGGCTGGAAGCTTAATCGCACTTGGGATGAATTGGTGGCAAGCATTATTAACAATAACACTTGGAAATTTAATAGTACTAATACCTATGCTTTTAAACTCACACCCAGGTGCAAAATATGGGATTTCCTTCCCGGTATTTGCAAGATCAGCGTTTGGAACTAGGGGTGCTAACATAGCAGCTATTCTAAGAGCAATTGTTGCATGCGGATGGTTTGGAATAAACACCTATATAGGCGGAAGCGCATTAAATATTTTAGTATGTGCACTAGTTCCTTCTTTTAAAACTCTAGGTGGAAGTTTTCAAATTGCGGGATTATCTTTGCCAGCAGGAATTACCTTTATGATATTCTGGGGAATTGAAATATTCGTAATTTTTAAGGGTATGGATTTAGTTAAAAAGTTTGAAAATATTGCAGCACCATTAGTTATGGTACTTGCATTTATATTGTTAGCATGGATGATAACAGCAGCAAAGGGTTTTGGTCCGCTTTTAAGTGCACCAAGTAAATTTACTTCAATGAGTAGTTTTATGAAAGTATTCATACCATCATTAACTGGTACTATCGGCTTCTGGGCTACGCTTTCTTTAAATATACCTGACTTCACAAGATTTGCCAAGAGTCAAGAAGAGCAAATGAAAGGTCAAGCAATCGGACTTCCAATTACAATGACTGTTTTTTCTGCAATGGGAATTATTATAACATCGGCAAGTGCAATTTTATATGGAACAGCTATATGGGACCCAGGAACAGTAGTATCAAAGTTTACAAATCCAATTGCATTATTCGTAGGTTTCTTTGGAATTGTTATAGCATCACTTTCTGTAAACATTGCTGCTAATACAGTATCTCCAGCATATGATTTTTCAAACTGCTTTCCTAAACATATTAGCTTTAAAATGGGAGGGCTAATTACAGGAATAATAGGAATATTGATAATGCCTTGGAAGTTACTTTCTGATCCATCTGGTTACGTTTTTACATGGCTCGGAACTTATTCTGGTATATTAGGGCCTATAGCAGCAATAATAATTTGTGATTATTGGGTTATAAAAAAGACAAAACTAAACTTAAAGGACCTTTACAGTACAAGTGGTATATACACTTACAAAAGTGGTTTTAATCCAGCTGCTGTAATTGCATTAGTTGTAGGTATATTTGGAGCACTTATAGGGAAAATTGTTCCTAGTTTAAGTGCAGTATCGGATTATTCATGGTTTGTTGGGTTTGGATTATCCTTTGTAATATATTATGTTCTAAGTCCTGAAAAAAAAACTAATAGCATAAACGAAGAAATAGAAAAAGTGGTATAAAGTATTATAAATGGAGCTACTAGGTAAAACATAAGTAAAACAATTGTTTACAATGTTAAAACTATAATTATTAGCTCCATTTTTTTTATCAAAAAAAGGATATGAGGTGATACGTAAATGGATAAAATAATAAAAAATGGAACAATAATAACAGCTACAGATACTTATAAAGCAGATATAGCCATTAAAGATGGAAAGATAATTATGATAGGAGAAAGCTTAAATGATATTGAAGCAAAAGAGATAATTGATGCTAGTGGAAAGCTTATTTTGCCAGGAGCAATAGATGCCCATACTCATTTAGAAATGCCTTTCGGAGGTACGGTTTCAGCTGATAGTTATGGAGCAGGCACTAGAGCAGCTGCATGTGGTGGTGTAACAACCGTTTTTGATTTTGCACTTCAAAAAAAAGGAGAGGGACTTATACAAACAGCAGAAGGAAGAAATAAACTTTGTGAGCCAAATGCATGTGTAGATTATGCATTTCATGTGGCTATAACAGATTTAACAAAAGAGGTGCTTCTTGAACTAAAAACAGCTGTAGAGTATGGAATATCAAGCTTTAAGGTTTTTATGGTATATAAAAAAGAAGGTTTAATGGTTAATGACGGTGTAATGTGTAAGATTCTAGAAAGATCAAAAGAGGTTGGGGCACTTATAGCAGTACACGCAGAAAATCCTGACTTGATTGATATGAGGATAGATGAATTTTTAAAAGCAGGTAAAACTTCTCCTTGGTATCATTATCTTTCTAGACCAGAGTTTGTTGAAGCGGAAGCAGATAAGCGTGCTATTCATTGGGCCAAAGCTTTAAATGCTCCATTATACATCGTTCATCTTGCAAACAAGGAAGGTATGGAAGAAGTAAAAAAGGCAAGAGATGAAGGATATGAAATATACGCAGAAACTTGCCCTCAATATCTTTATTTTACAAATGAAGTGTATAAAAGAGAAGATGGTAGAAATTTTGTTTGCTCACCTCCAATGAAGGGACAAGATAGTCAGGATGCTTTATGGAAAGGTATAAAAAGCGGAGATATAGCAACAATAGCCACAGATCATTGTCCTTTCCAAAGCTATGAGAAGGATTGGGGAAAGGATGACTTTACTAAAATACCAAATGGATGTATGGGAATAGAAAATATGTATCCATTTATGCTTAGCGAGGCTAACAATGGAAGGTTATCTTATAACAAGGTTGTTGAACTTTGTTCAACTAATCCTGCTAAAATTTTTGGATGTGCTCCAGAAAAGGGAACGATAGCAGTTGGAAGTGATGCAGATATTGTTATATACGATCCTTGCAAACAATTTACTATAACAAAAGAAAATATGCATTCTGACGTTGACCATACTATTTGGGAGGGAGTAAAACTTAACGGATATATTGATATGACATTTTCTAGAGGAATGTTGGTATTTAAAGATGGCCAATTTTTAGGAAAATATGGATGGGGTAAATTTATTAAACGAAAAGGAAGAAAATAATTATTTTTTAGGAGGGAAATCTATGGATACAACAAACTATATCATTTTAAAGGAAGAAGCATCTAGATGTCTATTATGCCATGAACCTCCATGCAGTACAGCTTGCCCAGCATATAAAAATCCTGCAGGAATAATTATGTCTCTAAGAATGGATAATTATAAGGTAGCCGTAAAAAAAGCTGAAAAAGCTTATTTTACGGCAGGAAAATGTCAAGTTGCTTGTGATAATAAAATGTACTGCCAAAAAAGTTGTATTAGAGGAAAAATTGATAGACCTATTAGAATAAAAATGATTCAGGAAATTTTAACTTACAAGGAGGGTATGTGATGGGAATAGATTTATCTATAGATTTTTGCAAAGTAAGATGTGAAAATCCGTTCTTTTTATCATCCTCTGTTGTAGGAAGTAATTATGAAATGTGTGCAAAAGCGCTTAAAATGGGTTGGGCAGGAGTAGTTTTTAAAACTATAGGTTTCTATATTCCAAATGAAGTATCACCAAGATTTGATGCTTTTGAAAAAGAAAATACCCCTTTTATAGGTTTTAAAAACTTAGAACAAATTTCAGATCACCCTTTAAAGCAAAATCTAATTTGGCTAAAAAAGCTAAAGGAAGATTTCCCTAATAAAGTTATAGTAGCATCGATAATGGGAGAAAAAGAAGACGAATGGACTGAGCTTGCAAAGCTTGTTACAGAAGCTGGAGTAGATATGATAGAATGTAATTTTTCATGTCCTCAGATGACAAGTGAAGCAATGGGGGCTGATGTTGGTCAAAATCCGGAACTTGTAAAAAGCTATTGTAAAGCTGTAAGAAAAGGAACTAACTTGCCTATAATATCAAAAATGACGCCTAATCTTCATAATATGTCAATACCAGCCATAGCATCTATTGAAGGTGGTGCAAATAGCATTGCAGCTATAAATACCGTTAAGAGTATTACAAACATAGATATTGATAATTTTATACCACTTCCCAATATTAATGGTAAATCTTCTGTTTCAGGTTATTCAGGAAAGGCTGTCAAACCAATTGCTTTAAGATTTATTAATGAAATAGCTAAAAATGAAAAATTAAAGGGTATTCCTATAAGTGGTATGGGTGGAATAGAAACCTATAAGGATGCCGTTGAATTTTTAGCTTCGGGAGCAAGTAATCTACAAATAACTACTGCAGTAATGCAATATGGATATAGAATAATTGAAGATTTAATAAGTGGATTAAGCTTATATATGGAGGAAAAGGGATTTAAAAAGCTAGAGGATTTTATAGGAGCTGCAGTAAATAATGTTGTTTCAGCAGATAAGCTTGATAGAAATTATATTATATATCCCAAGTTTGACGAAGATAGGTGCATAGGTTGTGGAAGATGTTACATTTCTTGCTTTGATGGTGGACACCAAGCAATTAATTGGATTAGCAAAGATAGAAAACCTGTTCTAAATAGAAATAAGTGTATAGGGTGCCATCTTTGTGCAGCAGTATGCCCAATTAATTGCATTTCAAGTGGAGAAATACTTTATAAATAGTTGGTTATTACTTAAACTTCCTCTTAATTTGTTGTATAATTTATAGTAGATTTTGCTCCAAATTTAGCAATAGATTAAGAGGAGGTATTAGTTTATGTTAAAATGGAAGGACGATTATTTATTAGGCATAAAAATAATAGATGAGCAGCATAAAAGGTTATTTGAAATATCAGATAGGGCATTTAGGCTTGTAGTAGAAAAGAATGATAAGGAAAGAAATAAAAAGTTTTTTGATATTTTAAAGGAGCTTATAAGCTATACAGATTACCACTTTGAATTCGAAGAAAATTATATGAAAAGCAAAAATTATAAACATTTTGAAGAACATAAAAAGTTGCATAGTGAATTTAAGAAATTAATAGGCAATTATGAATTAGATATTAATGATGAAAATATAAGTGAAATAACTACTAAGGTCGCAAAGCTTTTAGTTGAATGGTTAATCAATCATATAATGGTTCAAGATAAATTGTATATAGAGCAGTAACAATAAAAAAACTGGAGAAGCAAATTAATGCTTTTCCAGTTTTTTATTTATGAATTAGAACATAATAGTATTTTCTTAATATCATGTAGTGAGTAGGAGGTGATGGTATGAATCAAATTATTTCTGCACAAAGGACTGGAAATGATGAATTAGATTTAGAACTAATACAAAAAGCTGAGCTGGCCATAATTATTGGAATTATAGCTTATATTATTAGCTTTATTTCTGCAAATTTAGATAAAGAAGATATATTTTCAAGAGAAAAAGGGCTAAAACCAGTTAACAATATTAAAGCAAGTGAATTAGCGGCGCTTTCAAGTGCTTTAGGTTTATTAAATAATATTATATCGGTGAATGTAGCTATAGAAAGATTAAAGGAAGTAGAAAGCAGTATTAAATCAGGTAATGATTCAGTTTCCATTACTCCAAATATAAATATTGCAAATGGATGCATACTTTCCGTTGTTGGCAGCATTTTTGTAACAACTGGTGTAATACAACGTTTAAATGAGCAAGCACAAATAACTATAATATAATAAATTTAAAATTAAGATGATAAGGATATGAATAAATAATTTATAAAGGATAAAAATATAATTTGTAAGTATTATGTAAAATGTTATAAGCTAAACAAAGACCTGATTAAGGAGGAAATTTACATGAAAATCATCAGTTTCAAGGTCTTTCAAGGTAGGAATATATATTCTCATAAAAAATGTATAAGGCTTAATCTTGATTTGGAAGGGTATAGCGAAATACCTAGCAAAGAAATTAATGGGTTTAATGAAAATTTAATTAAAATGCTGCCAGGTTTAAAAAATCATAGATGTGGAATAGACGAAAGAGGAGGTTTTGTTAAAAGGCTAGAAGAAGGAACTTATATAGCACATATTTGTGAGCACATAATTATAGAGCTTCATAATTATATGGGCTTTAGCGAAATTTGTTATGGAAAAGCTAGACAAATATCAGGAGATTATTATTATGTTATATTTCAGTACGAATATGAAAGAGCAGGAATAGAAACAGCTTTTATTGCAGTAGAAATAATAAATTCATTAATTTATAGAAAAAAATTAAACTTAGCTAATAGTTTTGATAGATTGAAAAAAATGGTTACTAGTGAAATGCTTGGAGTTACAACACAAAATATTTGCATGGAGGCAAAAAAAAGAGGGATACCAGTATTAAAAATTAGTGGTAATAGCATGTTTCAACTTGGCTATGGTAAAAATTCTAAAAGAATAGAAGCTGCAATTGGAAGTGAAACTAGTGTAATAGCTGTAGATATAGCGCAAGATAAGTTACTTACTAAAGAAATTTTAAGCACTCAATTTATACCAGTGGCAAAAGGCTGGAAAGTCATGAATTTAGAAGATGCTATTAATTCAGCTGAAGAAATTCAATATCCGATTGTGCTTAAGCCTCAATTTGGAAATCAAGGGAAAGGAGTTTTTGCTAATATTAAAGGAAAGCAGGAGTTGATATCAACATATAATAGTATATTTGATTTATATAAAGATATCATTATAGAAAAATATATAGATGGAAGAGATTATAGAGTATGCATGGTTTATGGTGAGGTAGCTGCAGTCGCAGAAAGAATACCACCATATGTTCTTGGAGATGGTATAAGTTCTATAAAAGAATTAATAGAAAAGCTTAATTCCAGTAGTAAACGTGGAGAAGATCATGAAAAAGAGCTTACTAAAATAAAAATAGATAAGTTTCTTATAAATTATTTAGAAAGAAAAAGCTACACTTTAGAATCTGTTCTGCCTAAAAAGAAAAAATTGACCTTGAAGGATAATGGAAACTTGTCTACAGGAGGTTTTGCTATAGATTGCACAGATTTGATTTGCGATGATAACATTGAAATATGCAAAAGAGCTGCAAGAGCAATAGATTTAGATATTTGTGGGATAGATATAATATGTAACGATATAAGTAAATCTATGGAGGTTGGAGGAGCTGTAATTGAAGTTAATGCAGCACCAGGAATAAGAATGCATCATAAGCCGTATTTAGGTATTAAAAGAAATGTTGCAGGAAAGATAGTAGAAGCACTATTTAAGGATATAAAAGAAAACATACCTGTAATATCGATTACTGGAACTAATGGTAAAACAACAACAACAAGGCTTGTGTCCCATATACTTAAACTAAATGGCTTGAAGGTAGGGATGACAACAACAAGCGGAATATATATAGGTGGTAAGTGTATATTAAAAGGAGATACAACTGGGCCAAAGAGTGCTTTAGCTGTACTCACCAATAAAGAAGTAGAAGCAGCAGTTTTAGAAACAGCTAGAGGTGGAATTATAAGGCAAGGACTTGCTTATGATCTTGCTGATGTTGGTGTAATTACAAATATTACAGAAGATCATTTAGGCATAGATGAAGTTGAAACCTTAGAGGATTTAGGAAAAGTTAAAGCATTAGTAGGTGAGGCAGTTAAAGACGATGGATATGTAGTTATTAACGGTGATGATAGAATATCTATAAGTATACTTAACAGATTTAAGAGTAAACTTATTGTTTTTTCAAGGAATAAAGAAAATAGAGTTATGAAGGAAAATATAAAGAAAGGTGGATATGGAATTTATGTAGATAAAGATGATTTGATAATTGAAAAAAGGGATTGTTGCTGTAACTTAATTAACATAAAAGATATTGGAATTACTATGAGAGGAATTTTAAAATACAATATTGAAAATGCAATGGCAGCTTGTGGAGCTGCAATAGGAATAGGGGTAGACTATAGTGTAATAAAAAGAGGATTACAAACGTTTTATAGCAATGAAGTTCAGAATCCTGGAAGGTTTAATATATATGATGTAAATGGAATAACAGTAATTTTAGACTATGGTCATAACATAGAAGGGTACAAATGTGTACTTGAGGGAGTTAGTAAATTAAAAAGAAATATGCTTATCGGAGTTGTTGGGGTTCCAGGAGACAGATTAGACAGCGATATTATTAAAATTGGGAAGTGTGCTAGCAAAAAATTTGACTACATATTTATTAAAGAAGACGAAGATAAAAGAGGAAGAAAGGAAAAAGAGGTAGCCAAACTTTTAAAGGATGGAATATTGAGCACGGGATTTGATGAAGTTAATTTAGAAATAGTATTAAATGAAAAGGAAGCTTTTGAAAGGGCAGTACAATTTGCAAAGCCTGGTGATATAGTAATAACATTTTTCGAAAAGGAAGAACCAATTAAAGAAATTATAAAAAATAAAGTTAATGGAAATGGAAGGAAGGATAAGTTTCTTGTAAAAAGCTAATTGCTAAGATAAGTTATGATTTATCTAGTTTTTGGAGGCGTGGTAATGTATGACAGAGCATGAAGGTCTAATAATTATTGGTGGAGCTGAAGATAAAAAAGGTGAAAAGATAATATTAAAAGAAGTATGTGAACATATTGATAAAATGAATCAGCTATTAGTGATTATTACAGTAGCAACAGAGAAACCTTTTGAGGTTGGAAATGAATATAGAAATATTTTTAATAGTTTGGATGTAAAAAATATTGAATTGTTAGATGTAGAAAATAGAGAGAATGCACAGAAACAAGAAAACATAGAATTAGTTAAAAAAGCAGCATTGATTTATTTTACTGGTGGAGATCAGTTAAGAATAACTAGTATTTTAGGTGGAACGCCAATGTACAGTTTAATGAGAGAAAAGTATATGGAAGGCTGCGTATTTGTTGGTACTTCAGCAGGAGCTTCAGTTATGAGTGACACTATGATAGTAAAAGGAATAGATGATGAATCGCCAAGAAAATGTACATTAAAGATGGCCCCAGGATTAGGATTAATTAACGGAGTTATAATAGATCAGCACTTTGCACAAAGAGGAAGAGTAGGAAGGCTTCTAGTTGGCATAGCTGAAAATCCTGAAGTTATTGGAATTGGTATCGATGAAGATACTTCAATAATCATAAATGAAAAAAATATATTAAGAGTATTAGGCTCTGGAGCAGTTTATATTTTTGATGGAAGTGAAATTAGCGATACAAACGTTTCTGAGCAATATCAAGATAATATATTGTCAATTTATGATCTCAAAATGCATGTACTTAAAACAGGAGATAAGTTTGATTTAAAATTAAGAAGACCGGTTAATCTAAAATATGGAACAGAATAGAAAAATTTTACGCACTAACGCTTAAGCTTAAATTGTTAAAAAGTGAAACGCATTATTTTTTAATTGACATTTGACAATGGACAATTGACAATGATTGTGGATTTTCCTACGCTACTCTACGAAAAATCTTTAAACAATTTTATTGCCTAAAGGCAATTAATTTCGGATGGTTTTGCTATGCAAAACCTAAAAATAATAATTTGTAGTTTTTCTGACTACAAGGAAGAAAAACATCCTTCATTGTCAACTGTCCATTGTCCATTGTCAATTAAAACTCAATGCGTTGCACTTTCTTAGGATTTTTAAAGAGGCAACTTGCGTCGCATCTTTAAAATATTGTGCTTTACAGTTAAATAGTAGAAAAATGTGGATTATAAACTATTTTTCCGTCAATAATAGTTAATATAACTTTTGCCATGATGTTTAAAGCGTTTTTATCTAAAACAACGATATCTGCATCATAGCCTTCTTCCAGTTTACCTATTAGCTCATCTAGACCCATCATTTCTGCAGGATTTATAGTGATACATTTTAAACTATCTAGTGCATTTAGTCCTTCTGAAGCCGCAAGTATAGCCACAGACCTAAGCTGGTCTATTGAATTATAAGGATGGTCGGTTATTAATGCCACTTTAATTCCACCTTCTACTAATTTTAGAGCAGAACTATAGTTTCTTTGGATAAGTTCCATTTTTATTCTAGGTGTAAGCATAGGACCAAAAGCAACAGGAATATTTTTTTCCTTTAAATAATCTATTATAAGATGTGCTTCAGTGCCATGTTCTATAATAAGCTTTTTAATATTAAATTCATCGGCTATTCTTATAGCTGTGACAATATCATCTGCTCTGTGAGCATGTGCACGAAGATATAGTTCTCCCTTTAGCAATGGGATAACAGCTTCAAGTTTCATGTTTTTTTCTTTTAGTGAGCCGTTACTCTTTTTTTCCATATACTCTTGTGCTTGATAAAAAAGTTCTCTAATTAATGCTGAGGTTGCCATTCTTGTTATGGGACATTTCCCTTGCTTGCCATATGTACTAATAGGTTCTTCACCTAAAGCTATTTTAATTCCTAAAGGATTTTTTAAAATCATTCTATCTATTATATTGCCAGATGTTTTCAAAGCTATGTTTTGGCCGCCAACAGCATTATGGCTTCCTGGACCACTCATAACTGTTGTGATTCCATGGCATACTGCATCGTTAAAAGCCATATCATTAGGATTAATACCATCGATAGCTCTAAGTTCTGGCATTACAGGGTTTGAATCTTCATTATTGTTGATACCAAGACTTCCAGTACCTTCTTCGATAATTCCCATATGAGTATGACAGTCAATAAATCCAGGATAAATATAATTTTCATTTAAATCAATAATTTTTAAGCTTTTACTTTCGTAATTTATGCCTTCGGTAATTTTTTTTATTTTACCATCTTTAATTAGCATATCTTTCTTTGAAATATTTCCGGTATTTACGTTTGTATAAAGTCCATTTTTCAAAAGTAGTTCAAGCATGATAAGCATCACCTCAAGTTAGATTTATTTTTATTATTTGCTATTTTTAAATTTTTAATCATATTTCACACATTCAATGTCAAACTTTTCCTTATTCGGCATACTATTAAATTGAAGCGATAAATAAGGGGGAATGAAAAGTGAAATTTTTAAAGGTTGGAATCGTTTCTTTGTTAGCTGCAGCGGTATGTTTATCGTTAGCCTTTCACCAAACAGAAGCTGCAGTAGGAATTAATCCTAATTACAAAACTTTTGTAATGGCACCATTAGAAAAAATAACGAATTGGAACAGTTTTAAAAATCAACTTGTAACATTAAAAAATAATGGTGTTTATGCTATTACTACTGATGTATGGTGGGGAGATATAGAAAGTAAAGGTGAAAATCAGTTCGATTGGAGTTATTATAAGACGTATGCAGATACAGTAAGGGAAGCTGGGCTAAAGTGGGTACCGATAATGTCTACACATCAGTGTGGTGGAAATGTTGGAGATACAGTCAATATTCCTATACCTTCTTGGGTATGGACTAAGGATACTGAAGACAATATGGAAGTAAAAGATGAGAATGGAAACTATGACAAAGAGGCATTAAGTCCTTGGTGGACAGGCACCGAAAAATTATATGATGAGATATACAAGTCTTTTGATGAAAATTTTAATAATTATAAAGATATTATCGCAAAAATTTATATTTCGTCAGGTCCTTCTGGTGAGTTAAGATATCCTTCATATAATAGTGAATTTGGTTGGACATATCCTAATAGAGGTTATTTAGAATGTTACAGTATGGAAGCAAAAAAAGATTTCCAAAACGCCATGAAAAATAAATATCCTACTATTACCGCTTTGAATAGTGCTTGGGGAACAACTTTAACTGACTTTACACAAATAACTCCACCAACTGATGGAGATAATTTCTTTATTAATGGTGCTAAGACACAATACGGCTGCGATTTTTTAACTTGGTATCAAGGAACATTAACAAAGGAATTAAAAATGATTGCTGAAGATGCACATTTTCGTTTTGATTCTGTTTTTGGAGTTAGGATTGGTGCAAAGGTTGCTGGTGTTCATTGGCTAATTAATAGCCCTACTATGCCACATGCAGCAGAGTATTGCGCAGGATATTATAATTACAATACTTTACTAGATCAATTT
Source organism: Bacillota bacterium (assembly GCA_021781655.1). Classification (GTDB taxonomy): domain Bacteria; phylum Bacillota; class Clostridia; order Clostridiales; family Clostridiaceae; genus JAJXWJ01. The sequence continues at coordinate 28,265 of JAJXWJ010000043.1, forward strand.
AAAGCATCAGATATAGATTTAACTTTTACGTGCCTTGAAATGGATGATTCAAAATCAAATACTAATCCATATTATTCTGCACCTGAAAGTCTTGTTGAAAATGTTGCAACCATAGCCAATTCTAAAGGTATATCTCATTTTGGAGAAAATGCCTTAGCGATTTCAAATAATAGTGAAGCTTATAACAATATTGCTAAAATGCTTTTTAATTATAATTTTTCAGGGTTCACATTATTAAGGCTTTCCAATATTGAAAATAACAATGGAGCAGCCACCTCTGAGATGTCACCTTTTGTTAATAGTATCGTTATGAAGCCAGTACCAGTTAATTTTAAGGTTAATAATGCCAATACAATATATGGACAAAATGTATACGTTACTGGTGACAGATGGGAGCTTGGTGGATGGGATATTGGAACATATCCAAAAGCATTAAATTATAGTAATGGCAGCTGGACAGAAACTATATATTTAGGAGAAGGTAGGACATATAATTTTAAAGGGATTAAAAAGGATAATTCATATAATACAGTATGGGAAGGAGGAGAAAATCATTGTTACACTGTTCCTATTCAGCTTTAAAGATTAAAATTAAAAATATATATTAGAAACTGAAATCACAGAAATTAAAATTTTGAATATTCTAACAATAACAATATTCCAGTTTTTTAAAAAACGCCCTTTTAGTTGCTTTGCAA
>JAJXWJ010000133.1 GCA_021781655.1 Bacillota bacterium
TAGGTGTAACGGAAAGAAAAAATGATTTAAGACAGCCAGGAGTTCATTTTATGGACTTTTTAATATAAATTCTGGTTAAATTTAAGAAAAGGAAGGTGAATTTTATGGTTAATGTAACTAAAGAAGCAGCAAAGAAGTTTAATGAACTAATACAAAAAGCTGAAAATCCTAGCAATGTGATGCTTAGAATATCATTTGGAGGTTATGGCTGAGGCGGCCCAAAACTACAATTAACTCTGGATGAGTTAAAGGATAATAATGATGTTATTGATGAATCACAAGAAGTAAAGGTTGTTTATTCTAAAGATCTTCAACGTTATTTAAAAGATGCGGTTATAGATTATTCTAGTAACTGGTTTAGTAAAGGCTTCACAATAAATGGAGCAGGAACTTCTTCTTGTTAAAAACTTAAGATTTTCACAGTATAAACAAATTATATTAAAGGGTTGTTGCAAAAGAGAAAAAAATTTTTTCTGCTACAACCCTTTTTCATACTATAAAAAATGGAGGCGATTAAAATTCAACATATAAATATTTTTCTAGTGTTCACAGAAGGTGTATTGTCATTATTTTCACCATGCGTACTTCCTATAATACCAGTATATTTTGCCATATTATCTAATAGTGACTTAAAAAGTTTACAAAGTGGAAAAAGCAATTATAGAAATAGTATGCTGCTAAAAAATACACTTTTATTTATACTTGGCATATCTACTACATTTTTTATATTAGGCTCATCAGCAAGTTTAATAAATTATTTGTTTAAAGCTTATAGAACTATATTGATTTTTCTTGGTGGAATTATAATTATTTTATTAGGCATATTTTATATTAGCAATATTAACATTCCTTTTTTACAAAAAGAGAAAAAGATACATATAGATACAAATAAAATGAAACCATTAACTGCATATGTACTAGGGTTCGCTTTTAGTTTTGCATGGACACCATGTATAGGTCCAATACTATCTTCTGTACTAATTATGGCATCCACCTCAAACACTATATTTATAGGTAATGTTTTGATTGCAGTATACACTATTGGATTTATCCTTCCGTTTATTATAATGGCTATATTTTATAGTAAGTTATTTAAATATATAGATTTAATTAAAAAGCATATAAATTTAATTCAAAAAATAAGTGGAGCTATTTTAATAATTGTTGGTATAATAATGATAATGGGACTTAGAACTAACAGTTTGACTAATTCTAATATGAGTAAAGTAAATAAAAATAAGACAAATAGTAGTTCTAAAATTAGTAATAAAATAAAAGCTCCAGATTTTAATTTAGTAGATCAATATGGAGCTGTACATCAGCTAAGTGATTATAAAGGAAAAATAGTATTTGTAAACTTTTGGGCTACTTGGTGTCCTCCCTGTAGAGGCGAATTGCCAGATATTCAAAAGCTATACGAGGAATATAAAAATAATAAAAATGTTGTAATTTTAGGTATAGCTTCCCCAGATGTAGGAAATGAAGGCTCAAAGAATTCTATTGTAAATTTTCTAAAGCAAGGTGGATATACATATCCAGTTTTATTTGATTACAATGCATTAATTATGAATCAATATGAAATAACAGCTTTGCCTACAACTTTTATAATTGATAAGGATGGAAATGTATATAAAGAAGTTACTGGAGCTATGGATAAAAGTGAAATGGATTCATTAATAAATAGTTTAAAATAAATTAGGAGTGTGATTAAAGTGGAAGAAATAAAAGTAATATTTCATGTGGACGAATTAAATAAGTGGGATATGGTATTAAAAAATGTTAGTAATTTGTTGCATGCAGGTGAAATTGAAAAGTTAAAGGTTGAGGTTTTAGCAAATGGAGAAGCGGTAAAATTTTACGATTTAACTGCTGATTTAAAAAGAGACGTATCTGTCATGGAAAAGTTAAATGCAAATGGGGTAAGGTTTGTAGCTTGTAATAATGCATTAAATGGACTAAAAATTAAAAGAGAAGCTTTAATTAAATTTATAGAAATAGTTCCTGTAGGGGTACTTGAAATTATAAAAAAACAAAATGAAGGCTTTGCATATATTAAGCCGTAAAAATTGAAAGAAAAAGACTTTAAGCTTTAATTTACAATAAAAAATTGTAAATTAAAGCTTAATTATTTGTTTTAAAATTGCTTAGTCAAGATTTGGACTAAAATACTAACAGAAGCTACTGTAAACCATACTATAAGTCCTAAAAATATAGGTTTAACTCCAGCTTTTATCATTTTTTTTAGGTCTGAGGTTAGTCCTATAGCAGAAAGAGCCATTACTATCATGAATTTACCGATATTATTTATGTAATTTAAGCTGTTATCTTTAAAAAGGCCTAAAGTATTTAACATGGATGCAACAATAAAGAATAATATAAACCAAGGAAAAATCTTTACAAAATTAAAATTTACATGTTGATTTTTTGCTGCTTCTTTTTTCTTTTCTAATGCCATAATTATTGTAAAGAAAATTGAAACGGGAATAATCATAGTAGTTCTTGTAAGCTTAACGATGGTAGCATAAGCACCAGCAGAATTGCTAAAGGCATAACCAGCAGCTACTACAGAGGAAGTATCATTAATAGCAGTTCCAGCCCAAAGGCCAAAGGCTTTATTTGAAAAGTGAAACAAATGTCCTATAGCAGGGAAAAGTATGACAGCAATAATGTTAAATAAAAATATTGTGGATATAGAATAAGCTATCTCCATTTCATCTGCTTCAATAATCGGTGAGATAGAGGCTATAGCAGAACCGCCACAAATAGCAGTACCAACTCCAATTAAAGCTTTCAATTTTGTATCTATTCCAAGCAGTTTTCCAAATACTATGGCGGCAATGAAAGCTGCAGAAAGAGTAAAAATAGTTACTGAAAATGAACTTATGCCTGTTTTTAATACATCAGATAAATTTAAGCCAGCTCCAAGAACAACTATAGCCCATTGAAGTATTTTTTTTGAAGTAAAGTTTACTCCGCTAAATGTACTTTTAGGTTTACCAAAAATATTATTTATAATAATACCTATAATAATGCCAAATACAGCTCCACCTATGATGGGATAAATATTTCCAAGTACTGTTGCAATTATGGCGATAATAAAAGTAAAAATTATGCCATAAATATTTTTTTTGAACCAATTCATTAAATCATCTCCTCGTTAAATTCTTTTCTTTTGTAAATTCATCATAATTTTAAAAGTACGTAAAATCAAATTATAAATTGTTATAAAGCTATAAGTAAAATTTATGTGTTATAATATATTATAAATTTTTATAATGACTAGAGGTGAATTTTTTGATAGATATAAGGCTTTTAACCTTTATTACTGTTGCAAAAACTAAAAGCTTTACAAAAGCAGCAGAAGCATTAAATATTACTCAACCAGCTGTGTCCCAGCACGTAAAATACTTAGAGGAAGAGTATGGAGTAAAACTAATTAAAAAATATAGCAAAGGTTTTGATTTAACAGAGGAAGGCTTGATTTTATATAAATATTCAGAAGAAATTGAACTTTTATATAAAGCATTAGAAATGAAATTGAAAAATAGAGCATCGTTAATTAAAACTTACAATATAGGTGCTAGTATGACTATTGGAGGTTATGTCCTTCCATACATTTTAGCAAAATACAAAAAGATTCATGAAAATATTAATATACTTATGCAAGTGAACAATACAGGTGAAATATTAGATAAACTAACTGCTGGAAAACTTGCGTTTGTTTTGGTGGAAGGTACCTTTGATAAAAACAAATTTAAATTTAAAAAATATAAAGATGACGAGTTGATTTTAGCCCTTTCCCCACAGCATAAATTTTCAAAACAAAGAGAAGTAAGCTTTGAAGATATTTTAAGTGGAAACCTTATTTTAAGGGAAAAGGGCTCTGGAACTAGGGAAGTTTTAGAAGAAAGTTTAGCAAGGCTTGGGCATAATATAGAAGATTTAAATTGCTACATGGAAATAGGAAGTATAAGTGCTATTAAGTCTCTTATAGTGTCGAATCTTGGCTATTCTATAATATCGAGGGAAACGATTAAAAATGAGCTGGAAAATGGAACTATAATAGAGAAAAAAATACATGGAGTAAAAATATTAAGAGAATTTAATTTTGTTTATTTGTATGAGGATGATTTTATGAACTCCTTTATAAAATTTTGCATTAGTGAAATTGTAAGTTGAAATTTTAATCACAGTTATTGAAAACTTTGTGTTCATTTATGTGAAATTTATGATACAATAGTATAAGCTACAAATGAAATATTAAAAGGGGGCTCTTTTTTTTATGTCAAGAATTTATAATTTTTCAGCTGGTCCAGCTGTTTTACCAGAGGAAGTACTTAAAGAAGCAGCAGAAGAGATGTTAGACTACAAGGGGACTGGCATGTCGGTTATGGAAATGAGTCATCGTTCCAAAGCCTTTGAGGGTATACTTTTCGATGCAGAAAAAACTTTAAGAGAATTAATGAAAGTACCTGACAATTACAAAATTCTCTTTGTTCAAGGTGGTGGCTCAACACAATTTGCAATGGTTCCATTAAATTTAATGAAAAACAAGGTTGCAGATTACATTAAAACTGGTCAGTGGTCTAAAAAAGCCATTTCAGAAGCAAAGATATATGGAAAAGTTAATGTTATAGCTTCTTCAGAAGATAAAAACTTTAGTTATATTCCAGATGTTAAAAATTTAAAGATTTCTGATGATGCTGATTATGTGTATATATGTCACAATGAAACTGTTCACGGGCTAAAGTACCATGATATTCCAAGTACAGGAGATAAGGTTTTAGTTGCTGATATGTCATCTGATTTCCTATCAGAGCCAGTAGATGTGTCAAAATATGGAATTATTTTTGCAGGTGCGCAAAAAAATGTTGGGCCAGCAGGAGTTGTTATAGTAATAATTCGTGAGGATTTAATTACTGATGATGTAATGCCATTAACTCCAACTATGTTAAAATATAAAACTCATGCTGATGATAATTCCCTATATAATACACCACCAGCTTATGGAATTTACATTTGCGGAAAAGTATTTAATTGGGTAAAGGAAAAAGGCGGCCTAGATGATATGAAAAAGATCAATGAAGAAAAAGCTGCTATTTTATACGACTTTTTAGATTCAAGTAAATTATTCAAAGGAACGGTTGAAAAGAAAGATCGTTCACTTATGAATGTACCTTTTGTTACAGCTTCAAAGGAACTAGATGCAAAATTTATATCAGAATCAAAAGCTGCTGGTTTCGACAATTTGAAAGGACACAGAACAGTTGGAGGAATGAGAGCAAGTATATATAATGCTATGCCAATAGAAGGTGTTAAAGCCTTAGTACAATTTATGAAAAAATTTGAAGAAGAAAATACGTTGTAGTAATAAAGAGAGATCATTAAAATTGGTCTCTCTTTACTTTTAGACGTAAAAAATTTAGATTATTATGATTTAAATCACATAATTCAAGTTAAAATAATTATACAATACAAATATAATAATTTAACTTGGAGGTAATATTATGAATATAAAATTTGATGAAAATAATAAAATTGGTGACATCGTTACACAGTTTCCTTTAGCAAGTGATGTTTTTTATAACTATAATATAGATTTTTGTTGCGGTGGAAATAGGCCTTTAATAGAAGCTATAAAAGAGCAAAAGCTAGATAAGGAAAGAGTTATAGATGAACTTAATAATAAATTTGAAATTTTTAATGAAAGGAACAATGAATTTGTAGACTGGGCAAAGGAAGAACCAGGTAAGCTAATTGATTATATAGTTAGTAATTACCATGCTAGCTTGAAAGAGGAATTACCTAAAATAAGTGATTATGTTTTTAAAATATTAAAAGTTCATGGGAAGCATCATAAGGAGTTATTTAAAGTGCATAAATTATTTAATGCTTTAAGAACAGAACTTGAAGAACATTTAGTAAAGGAAGAAGAGTTCGTATTTCCATTAATAAAACAATATGAGGTAGAAAAAGATTTAGATGTTAAAAACAAAGTGTTAAAATTAATTGACGAAT
>JAJXWJ010000044.1 GCA_021781655.1 Bacillota bacterium
TTTATGCATTTGCAACTCTTGAAATGATGAGTGAAGCAATGAACAAAGCTGCTCCAAAATTCGGTGACAGCGATAAAATATGGAGGCAAGAGGCTGTTAGAAAAGCAATTTACTCTCTTGATTAGTTGCAAATACTATGCCGAAGAAAATGTGATAAATAAATATTCCACAATGGTTGAATAAAAACTTCGGCATAGTATTTTCTTCGGTATAGTCAATATAAAGTTTGTTAGGAATTCTATATCTTGCGACAGCTTCTTTGAGAACCTTTTGAAAATTATAAGCGTTATCATTATAAAAAAATCTGCTACCGACTATAAGTCTTGATTTATCATCGATTAGCATAATTAAATAGGTTCGTCTACACTTGCCGTTTTCAGTTATATAGGAGCCATAACATGTATCACCTTGATACATTTCAGTTGAAAATTCTTCTTCAAAGGCTTTTCTATCTTTAATATTAATATTTCTAGCAGATTTAAGATCATTGTTTCTTATAAATCTTTGAACTGTAGAAATAGAAATATTTTTTTCATTAATATAGCCATCTTCGATGAGTTTATAATGTATAAAAGTGGCATTAATTCTATGAAATGTGTTTTTTAAATTATGTATTTGTTCTATTGCTACATCATTTAGTTTTCTTGTGTTTCCTATATCGTTATGTTTCTTGATGATTTTGCCTTGTTTATTGCCTCCACAATCCATTTAGCCTCTAAAGTTGTACTTAATACCCATGATATTATTTTTCTTGAATATAGATCCATAATGCTTGTTAAATACACAAAGCCTTCATAAGTCCAAATATAAGTAATATCAGAGCACCATACCGCATTTGGCTCTTCTGGATTAAACTCTTCATTCAATATGTTGACAAGTTTTTCACTAAAATTCGAATCAATTGTAGTAACTGCGTATGGTCTAATATATTGTGCTTTTATCCCCATTTCTCGCATATAGTTACCAACAGTTTTAACAGCTATAGTTTTACCTTTTTGCTGCAATACTTCTGTTATTTTCGGTGCTCCATAATTCTGATGGGATTCATCATAGATTTCTTTAATTTTAACTTTAATTTCTTACTTTCTCTTAATTCTATCCGATGGTAATCTTTTTTTAAAAGAATTATACCCACTTCTAGATACGCCTAGTATTCTCAGCACTTCGCAAACATTAAGTCGGCGTTTTTCTTCTTCAATAGATTCATCTTCTTTTGTAGATGTTTCAATAAAGAGAGCTTCTGTTATTTTCCCAGAATGCTGATTGCTTTTTTTAATATTTCTAATGCATCCTGTGTATCTCTTAATTCTTTACGCAATCTTGCATTTTCTTTTGCTTCATCACTTTGATAATTCCCTGATCCTCTTGTAGGTACTTCTCCGTTATTTGCCTTTGCATTTTTTATCCACGAAAATAATGCTGTTCTACTAGCTCCTAAATTTTTTGCACATACTGTTATTCCTAAGTCTTTATGTTCTAGATAATATCTTACTGCATCCTCTTAAACTCTTTGTAAATTGTTGTTTACTCATGTCCAAACCCTCCATCTTTCACTATCTTTATTATATCTTTTATTTTGGATTTTTTCACTTTCAACTTGTACTATTTTTATTCTAGCACCACTACGCTTTTTCGGAAGAAGGGAATCAAAACCAAATCTATTATAATCTGATTCCCAATTTGAAAGTGTTCCCGGACTATAATATACAATTTTACCGTTAGGTAATTTAACTGGATTTGCAGAAATACGGCTATAATATGCAATTTTAGACTCATCTGTAATGGTATTGTTTATAGCTGGAGCTATTAGTGCCAATCTAATAGATGCTATTTCAATCATTTCTTCATTATTCATTTAACATCACCTCAAGAAAAATGGTATCATAAGGCTATTTTAATGACCATTATCGTATTAAGTGGTATATGAGTAATTAAAATTATAAATATTAAAGTATAGTCAAATTATGACGTTTCCTGAAAAAATAATCTTCCAGTTTTATTAAAGAAATTTAATAGAAATATTTGAATTTGAATAGAAGTACTATCTATGAAATGCTGTATAAAATCAAGATTTGAAGTAAGTTTATCAGTCAAAAGACCAAGCCATAGTTTCTTATGCTCTTTAAACTTTTCTAGAATTCGATAGAATGTAGAAATAGTAATACAATAGTGTTCACACATAGCTCCTACGGAGTGAAACTTATTAATAAGATAATCATGAATGATTGAAATAGTAAAATTAAAACTAAATGAACATATATGGCACAATTACCGAAGGTAAAATAGCATGGGTATGTCCACATGATGAGCAAATACATTTTGGAATTTTAACTAAATTATCTTGAACAGTATTATTTTCATAGGTTACAAGATGGCGGTCATAAGAAGCAAATGATGATAAAGAATGCTTAGCCCCGCAAAAAGGACATTCTAAATCATCTATATTAAATAATTTTAGTTGCTCATTAAAATTATAAATCTCATTTTCAAAAGAAATTTGTTTATAGCACTTGCATAATTGCAAAAATAATCTTATCATAATAATTAGGTTTTAAGAGCTATTGCTCTTATTTTAAGGAAGAACAACTGCTTTGGTCGGCTAGGGGTTCTTCCTTTTCCTTTCTTTAGTATAAAAATGAGCATAAAAAAAACTCCTGATGATGTCAAGACATTAGGAATTTTTATCTTAGCTATAAAATGACTATTTAAAATGCATTTAACTGAGTAAATTGCACAATTAACTTTTAAATTTTTTGTTCAAAAATCTCTCTTATTCTTAAAAATCACTAATTTTTAACGCACTTTAATAAGCCTTAATTATTTCCTGTGGATAACTTTTTGCTTTGATTACGCTACTGTTTTTAAGTCGGTAGACTTTGAGGTTATTGCTATTGTTCCTGATACTAAAGCCATACAATTTAGTATTGCAATAATTTTAGTTTTGCGAATACCTGATGAACGCAGGTTGTCTGCATTTAAAAATTCTTTTAATCTGGCATTGCATCGTTCACTAGATGTTCTTTGATTATATAGTTTTTGTCATGCTTTTGTACTCCTATGAGGATATGAATAATATCGGTTTTCTTCTGTATAATTTACTTTATGACAGTATCCATAATTTGAATTGGTACACCAATTCATCCCGTAGGGACAATTTATTTTTCCTGTAGCATGAGGGCATCTAAATTTTAAATAATCACCATCTTTTCCCCAATAGGGTAATGAATACCCCATTGAGCAAATTGGCTCAAAGTTTTCGTTTATACCTTCTGGTGGTGCAAATGAACCTCTGGGATTAAGTGAGATTATTGCTTGCCTTCTTAAATCTTTAACTATATAATCATAATTTTTTTAAAAATCATAACCTGAATCCATAATAAAGTATTTTGGGTTTAATACTCCTGAAAATTTTGCTAAAAACTTTTTTATTAATGGTATAGCTAGGTCTCCATCGCTGTAACTTGCGGGAGAAAGTAAAATACTTAGCGGTAAATCGCTTTTACAGTCCACTAGGATATGAAGTTTGTAACCAAACCATCGTATTTTATTTCCGTCAGTATCTCTTTTAGCACCCCAATTAGCTGATATACCGTCATTTTGTAACTTTGAAGCAGGCTTAGATTTTTCGTAAGCATCTATTTTAGTTGAGTCTATAGAAACATTAGTGCCATCTATTATACCTAATTGTTTTGCAAGGATTATTTGGGTTTCGAAATCTTTTTCTAATGCTGTTGTTTTTGAAAGTTTAGTCATAAACCTACTAGATGTGGACTGTGATGGTGGTACTGCTAATACATTAAAACCACAACTATATCTAAACACAGGATCTGTCTTCAGTCTATCGATTAACTTTTTAAAAGTTTTTATTTGTTCAACTTGCATAGCTATCAATGAGTATAATAATGCAATCTCTGAATGCCCTTTCGGGCCACGCGTAGCGTGTTGCTGAGTCAATTCATTTAATATGCTTGTAAAATCTAATTGAGAAAAAATTAATTCTAATTTAGTTTTGGGTTGATATTTTATAATTTCATCAAAGGATAATAAGCATTCTTGTCGAATATACATAAGTGTTCACTCCAATTTTTGATTTATTTTGGTCGTGCTTAATATATTCGACATTTTGGGGTGAATTTCCTTTTTGAGATTGTAAAAAATCAGTGAATTCAACAATTAAGAAATATGAAATTTACTCAACTACTAAATATATATTAGAACTATAGAAATAATTTGACTTAGAAATGCAGTTTTCAAAAGTTAAAATTTGACGTCCTACACTCAGTGTAGAGGAAGTGAAGCTGATTCTTGAGCAGCCAGACATAAATAAAAAGACAGGTATTAGGGATAGATTTTTTCTAACACTCCTCTATGAAAGTGGATGTCGTGATGATGAAATACTACATCTTAGATTAAGGGATTTTGTAATAAATAAAAATGGCGAACCTGATATTCATATATTTGGGAAAGGTAACAAACACCGATGCACTCCTTTATCAACTGATATAGTGCCATATTTTAATGAGTACTGCAAAATATACCATTCCTATATTAAAGATGATTTGATGTTTTATACAATCAGAAATGGCATCAAAACTCAGATGTCTGCTGACAATGTTCAGCGTTTTATGAAAGCTTATGAAGGAAAGTAAAAGCTAATAAAAAACGATATACCTCATCTACATCCACATCTTTGGAGACGAACGCGTGCAATGCATCCTATATACAGCAGGAGTGCCATCGCCATTGATATCAGAATGGCTTGGCTACTCAAATGAAGAAACAACAAGGATTTATGCAAGAGCAACAGATGAAATGAAACGTCAATCACAGCGAAAGCTTGAGAAAAATGAAGATTCTGTTTTCAAGGATAATGGTACATTTAAATATGCAGATGATGAAGAGGTTTTAAAGAAATTGAGTTGACTAAAATAATAATTCCGATATTTGCCGTATAGATACCTTGTTTTTGCAGCAAATATTAAAAAATCGGCAAAAGGGACATAATGCCGATATCAGGATTATGTCCCACCTCATGAAATATAATTTTTTAAATTCACTTACAGTTACAGATTCTTCGAACAAATTGGTTAGTAACACTTCTTCTATTCCTGATTCAAGATCAAATTTTATAATTATTATATCGTATATTTTTTACCATGTTTAATTTGAATTATTTGATCCTGCTTTGCTCCATCAATCTTTTTCTTAAAAGTACTATTTTTAAGCCTCATTACAAATTTAATATCCATGCCTATTAACTCAGCTATAAGTTCATGACTTGGATATCCTCTGTCAAATAGAATTAGGTCATTCATTAATTTATTATTTTCTTTTATAGCTGAAATCATTTCTACAGCTGTTTTTCTTTCTGAAGTTTTATAACGATCTACTTTGCTTGTTATAACAAACTTATTTAGTACATCAAAAACACAAGATGCAGAGGTCCTGGCAATTGCTACTTATGCATACTGATTTTTTGCATATCCAAACTCATTTCTTAACAATTTTGTATTAGGAATTTCTATTGTTGTACCATCAATTGCACATACTTTATAATTATTCCATAGCTTCAGTTCATCACATGCCGTATATATAACATCTATTATGGCATCATTAATTCAATAAATGGTTTAGGACTAATATTTTGTCTGTTTTCTGAAAAAGCCTGTTTAGAAATATTATCTTTTCGTTTTAAAACAGTCTCAAAAAAATTATTCAATTCTACCTGTAGAGATTTATTTACCATATTAATCATAAATAATAATGTTTCTTTAAAACCCATTTTTCCTGACCTCGTAAAATAAGATGGATCTGTTCTATTGGAACATTTAAATATATAATCCTCAATTATCATTTTACTTGTTAATAGAGATTTATTAAATATTTTTTTGAACTTCATTTTATATCACATATAATCATTAGAGATACACAAAAATACTGTGGTCTTTCTGATTATTGGGGCTTTTTATAAATATAAAGTACTTTTTCTGAAATTTTATAGATTTTTTTTGACTCTTTTTAACTTTATTTTATATATTAAATTGATGACATTGGCCGTATGCCTTAATAGGGCAAGTACGGTAACGTCCTTGTTTACTCAAGTTTTTAGATGTTTTCATATTACTTATTTAAGAAAGTATAAAAAAATGATGAAAAAATTGAAGAAATATGGTATTATGTAAAATAGCCAGATGTTTTAACAAAATTTTATTGAGTAAATTATTTACTAATTGAATAATATATGTTTTTAATTAGATTGCTTTTTAAAACTAAACTTATATTGTTTGTCAGAAGTATAGTGAGAATATTTTATATTAGAAAAGCTTGTGTATATCAATTGGTTGAGTAGTTTAATGTTTATGAAACTTAATAGGTGAAAAATACAATAATACAAGGAGGAATAAAATGAATAGACAAATAAGAAATTCAGCTAAAGCATTAATAATTAAAGATGGGAAAATGTTAGCTATTAGATTGAGGGATGAAGATGGAGAATTTTATCTTATGCCAGGTGGAGGACAAAATTCGGAAGAATTATTACATGAAACTGTAAAGCGTGAAGTAGCAGAAGAAATTGGAATTCTTGTAGAACCTAAAGAATTGGTATTTGCTATTGAATGTTTAAATGAAGAATCATACCATCGCGTTGATTTGGTATTTTTATGTAAATATATTAAAAATATTGATAATAATGAATTGCATGAAGATAAAAATCAAATTGGATTTGAATGGTTACCGATTATAAGATTAAAAGAAATACCATTATATCCTAAAAAACTTCGTACTCAAATAATGCAATTATATAAGAATAAAAAGTATGATGTGTATTTAGGAAATGAGGATAAAGAAGAATAGTAATGCAATTTATTTGTATAGTGATTGAATTGAGGTAGTAATCCACAATTTTCACCAGTGGTAATAATACTTACATGGATATTTAATTCTATAAAATGAAGGTGAATTATTAAAATAAAAATGAACATAGTTACTGGGAGGAGAAGTTTAGGTAAAAGCTTTAATAAAGAGAAAGGGGAAAGCATAATAATGTGTACATATATAGATTTACATATACATTCTAATAAATCAGATGGCTCTATGTCTCCTAAAGAATTAGTTAATTATGCACTGAAAAAAAAAATAAAAGTAATTTCTTTAACAGATCACGATAATGTAGATGGAATTGAGGAAGCAATTAATGAAGGTAATTTGTTAGGAATTGAAGTTATACCAGGTGTAGAATTAACAATTGATTATAGAAAACAAATGCATATTTTAGGTTATTTCACAAAAAAAAGATACTTAGAAGTGAAAAAAGAATTAGATAGATATAATTTAATTAGAATAAAGTGGACGATGACATTAATAAAGGAACTTAATAAAGTTGGAATAAATATTACTGCAAGTGAAGTAAAAGATAAGTATAAGATATTACAATTAAAGAATATAAGTAAAATATTAGTTGAAAAAGATTATGTAGCTAACTCTCAAGAAGCATATGATAAATATTTGAATAACGATACGTTTCTTAATGGAAGACCAAAGGGATTTAGTATAGAAAAAGGATTTGAAATTATTAAAAATGCAGGAGGATTAGTAGTTTTAGCACATCCGATATATTTAGAATCAGATATTGATAAGTTAGAAGTGATAATTAATGAACTAATAAATTTAGGGCTTGATGGAATTGAGGTATATTATCCAGAATATAATGGGGAAGTTAGTAAAGAATATATATATATGGCAGAAAAATACAATCTTATAGTTACAGGGGGAAGCGATTTTCATGGGAAAAATAAAATAGGGATAGATTTAGGAGTTGGAAAAGGTGCGTTGAAAGTACCGATTACAGTAAGTGATATTATAAAAAATAATTTAGTTAACGATATTTTAAAAATGAGAAAGGAAAATGTATAATAAATGTTATACAAGTATTCCAATAATAAAGAGTTTTAGACTTTGAAGATAATAAAAAACTAATATACTAAACAATAAATAAAAATAACAAAATATCTATATTAGAAGGTTAATTTAAGAGGGATAAACTCTAGCAATAATAATTTTAATTGTAGGAGAGTTATTAAAAGTTGATTCAGAAAAAGCATAAGTTTATTTATGTAAGAAAAAATTTAATAGATTTATTTTCTAACTTTTGCAGAAAAAAAGATTTTATAGAACTAAAAAGTCTTTATTTAAGGTTGTTGAGGGAATAATAAGAAAATAACTAGCAAATAAAACTTATAATATTAAAAGTATAAGTTAATTGATAGTATACTTATTCTGGTATATCATTTTTGAAGAGCATGGTTCCATAAACTTTTAAATCAGATGCTTCTTATCAAAGATGTGAATCAAAAAAGAAACATATTATGGGTTTAAACATCATGCATTGTTAGTGTTTGATGTTTATATTAGTGATTATTCAATTCCACCAGCTGATTTAGATAATAAGGTAGCAATATGGGATTTAACAAACATTATATCCAATTTAACTATTATATAAGATAAGGTTATATTGGTGATAATCTTTCAAATTAATTAAGATCTGAAAAATATAAAATTCTTATTGTTATAAAAAGAGAAAATAAAAAATTCAATTTGTTAAGGCTTTTGCACAGTTAGTCTTTAAAGTGAGATGAAGGATTGAAGCTTCTTTTTTACATCTATATCAATAATTAAATATACAAAGGGGAATTGAAAAATCAAATTGAGGTCTTATAAAACGGATTAAAAACAAAATACTTTCCCACAATATATGTTATGCTAAGAAATAAAGCGCTTAATCTTAATGAAGATGTAGCTAAAATGAAAGAATTATTATTTAGATAATAAATTCTTTTAACGGCATATAGAATAAAGTTTTATACTAATATTTAATTCATTAATATCACTAAAAATTTAAATTTATCTTGTAGTATAATAGGTTGATTTTGGAAAATTTCAAGCTGTTTGGATTTATATTATAGCAGAAAACAATCAGTAGATAAATAGAATTACCTAAAATAGACTAGGGATTTTTTCGTTATAAAAATTAAAATGATTGAATTTAAGAAAAATATTTAAATTTGACATATGATGTATTAAAATTACATTTTATTTTATAAATATAGTTTAAAGTGTTTGAGGTTGATTTAAAAAAGTATTTATAACTATATATTTGATAATGAATTATTTTTTAAGTAAAAGTCTTTTGCTCTAATATTTTAGTGTTAATAATCTAATAAAAAAACTGTTGTAATTGATTTTTAAATTACAGTATTACTTAATTAACTTGTTTTAGAAGATATACTGACATCATAATTTGGGGTAACAACCTAACTATTGAATAGTATTTGTTAATGCTGCTAGTTAGAAGTTTATGCGCCAAATTGTGCAAGCGTTATCTGGAATATAATGTATTTGTTTAAAACTGGATATTAAGAATTTTTATTAAGCATACAATGATTTTGAATAGTTATCGCTGCAAGCTTTTTAACTGAAGTGGGAGATATATCAAAATATAATAATTACAAATAAGTGAAAAAAAATCACAGAACTTAATTTAAAGAAACTATATATAACACATAAAAGATTCTTCACTGTGGAAATAATTACGCCTTAAAGGTCTAGTTCAATAATGATATTATGTAAGTTCAAATCATCATTGGAGAGATAGCATTGCATAACGAAAATATTAGTGAAAAAGAAGAAATTAAGGTATTAAAGAAACTGTTAATGCTGGTAGTTAGAAATTTATGCGCCAAATTGTGCAAGCGTTATCTGGAATATAATGTATTTGTTTGAAACTGGATATTAAGAATTTTTATTAAGCATACAATGATTTTGAATAGTTATCGCTGCAAGCTTTTTAACTGAAGTGGGAGATATATCAAAATATAATAATTACAAATAAGTGAAAAAAAATCACAGAACTTAATTTAAAGAAACTATTAAGAAGCACTGATAATAAACGTATGCATATTAGATATCAAGTTATATTATTGTATTTTAGAGAATATACAAATATCCATATAGCTAAAATAATGGACTTAAGCACTCATACTGTAGGCATTTACATCAATTCATACAAGCAAAATGGAGTAGAAGGGTTAATCATGCGTAAAAGTAGTGGATGTCCTAGTTTTATAAGTAAAAAACAAGAAAAAGAAAAAGCGTTGTATGATGTAATAGTGACAATGACGTCAGATCAAGTAGGGTTTGGAAACCGCAAAAACTGGAATGCTAACATAGCCCGTAAATGGGTTAGGGATAATTTTCATATTGAATACAGTAATAGAGTAATGCTACAAGTGTTGCATAGATTAAACATAAATTATACACGACCAACTTATACCCTTGCAAAAGCAGATGAAGGAAAGCAAGAAACCTTTAAACAAGAATTTAATGTAGAAAGTTAATTAGAACTTATATATATTCAAATAGTAAGTTTAAAGCATTAAGAAATTATCAATAAGTGTAATATGTAAGATAAATTTATTGAATTAGAATGATATACGTACTTAATAATCTACTCAAAAAGAATGGGGGTGGTCAAAATTAGAACTTTTAGGTTAATATCTTATGATTTAGTTAAAGAGAGCTTTATTGGGATTGATACTAATTATCCATGAAAAAATATTTTGTCTATTCGATATAACTCTGAAAAATGGAAATTAAATATTGATATTTTAAAAACTTATAAAAATAAGAGGTAATAAAAGAAAATAATAATTTATTGAGGAAAGGTGATTCTATGTCAAAATTATCAGTACCATGTCATTGGGATGAAAGTGTATTAGAAGAAATATTAGGTATAAATATGAGTAAAGGAATTGAAATTGGAGAAATATATGGGACTATTTCTGATGGACCTTGCTTGCATTGTAGGGGAAAAGAAACTGTGTGTAAAGTTGATAGAGAATATGCATTAGATTTTAAAAAGAAAATAGATAAATATAAGCTTAAATTTGCTTATGTATTAAATAGTCCAATTGTGAATGCAGAAAAGCAAGATATTGTTAATGAAATTTGGTGGATTATAAATGAATTTAAGGCAACATCTATTACTGTTGCATCTTTTGAATTGATGAAGATTATAAGAGAAAACTTCCCTGCATTTCCTATTAATATATCAACAGTGGCAGGAGTACTTAGCATTAAAGATATTGAAAAATACATAGAATTAAAACCAGAAAGAATTATACTTCATCATGATTGTAACAGAAATTATAAAGAATTAGATGAAATGATAAAATATGGAAAACAAAATGCAATTAATATAGAAATAATGTTAAATGAAAGCTGTTTAAGAAGATGTAGCAGAAGAAGTGAACATTATTGTTCATTTTCAACAGGTGAAAGTGATCATAAATTTCATTTGTGGTGCAATTCAAGAAAGATAACATATCCTTATGAATTACTTTTAGCTAATTTTATTAGACCAGAGGATGTAAAATTTTATGAGCAATTAGGGATTGAAACTTTCAAGGTTACAGGAAGATCAAAACCAAGCAAGTGGTTGTATGAAACTGTAGAGGCATATCTTAAGCGAGACTATGATAAAAATTTAATTCGCTTATTAGGGATAGATCCTAAGTTAAATTCAGAAAATTTAATTTACATTTCTAATAAAGCGCTGGACGGTTTTATTGATAACTTCCCTAAATGTGGAAGTTATCATAAGGAAAATATGTATTGTAATGAAATTATAAAACGATTATATAAAAATGGCGATTTTACCATAAATAAAAATGGTGCTAAAGTATTTGAAAATGACGGTATATTACAATGCAAAACTAATACAAATATTTATAGTTTGGAAAATTAATTTTTGTAATAAAGAGTAATGATTAATTTTCCAATGTTGGAGGGGTTACCTATTAGAAAATTTTTATATATAGTTGATTTAGATGATACATTATTAAATCGAAGTGCATGTTTGTCGGAAAATATTTTAAAAGGCATTAGTAATTTGATTGAACAAGGTGCATTAATTACATATATAACAGGACGAAATTGGACTAGCTCTTATGAAATTATGAATAAAACTAATATTCAATGTCCAGTAGGTGTATTAAATGGAGCATTAATTATTGATTTTAATAGTGGTAAGCACTTAAAGTGTTTTAGTATTGATAAAGAAATTATAGAAAGTATTTTTTTATTTATGTCTGAGTTTAAAGTTAAACTAATTATAACAGTTGCTATTAATAATAAAGTTAAGCGATATGCTGTAAATAATAATAACAATATTAAGTTTAAGAATAATATTGAATTTGTGGTTGATGAAGAATGTGAATGTGTTGTATTCCGAGAGATGTTAAATAATAACATAATATCAATTTCAATTGAGGGATATGGTGACAATTTTAAAGAATTATATCAAGCCTTAAAGGATAAATTTTATAAATATGTAAATATAAATTTATATAATGATCCAATAGATAAAAGAAGATTAATTATAAATTTACTTTCAGCGGATATTTCAAAAGGAGTGGCAGCAGAATTTATAAGCCAATATTTAAATATTTCATGTGAAAATATGGTTGCTTTCGGTGATAGTATTATTGATCTTGAATTACTTGAAAAAGTAGGTAAAGGAATATCAATTGGAAATACATTACCGCAACTTGGATTTAATACATATGAAAATTTAGTGTATGATGAGGGCATTTCAGTAATTAAGTATATTGAAGAACATTATAAAAGAAATGAGGAAAAAATATGAGTTATGATAAAAGTAATGAATTTAAATTTTGGAATGATTCTAATATAGTACAAGAATTTGCTAGTATGCAAGTGCCAGAATATTTAATTGAATTTTTTTATAAAAGTAAAGAAGTATATAATAAAGTCCTTGATTTGGGATGTGGTGGTGGAAGAAATACAGAAATGATGTTAAATATGGGATTTGATACTTATGCATGTGATTACCATATTAAGATGGTTGAATATACAAAAAATAGGATTTCAAGTATTTTACCAGAAAATGAATTAGATAAAAGAGTAACACAACAAAATATGTTAGATTTGTCATTTGAAAACGAAAGTTTTGATATAGTTCTTGCAAATGGTGTTTATCATAATGTTTCATCTGAAGAATTATTTGAAAAAGCTATAATGGAAACCTCAAAAATTATAAAACTAGGAGGAATGTTGTATGTAAATATGTTTTCAGATGGATACATTGATTCAGATTTATCTGTTAAAGCTGAAAAATATATGTATCAAACATTAGATGGATTAGATTTATTATTGCTGCCACAAGATAAAGTATTAGAAATTTTCAATAAATATGGCTTAGAGTTAAGTGAAGGGTTATATAGTTATAATTCAAAATTGGCTGTAGGAATTCGTTATGTAGTTAGAGGGGCATTTGTTAAAAAATATAACTTAGTTTTATGAATACTTCAATTTAAAACAATTACTTATTAAGGTGAGGAGAGTAGTAGAAAATGAAAAAGATGATAATTGTGAGGCATGGTCAATCAGAGCACAATTTATTAGGTATTGTAGGTGGTTGGGGAGATTATTCATTAACTGAAATTGGGAAAAAACAAGCAACTTTGACTGGACAGTATTTAAAAAAAATATTGAATAATCAAGAGTGTGCAATTTATTGCAGTGATTTACGAAGAACACAACAAACAGCACAAATTATATGTGATATTTTAGGCAGTAATTATAGTTGCGTAGAAGGATTACGTGAGTTAAGTAATGGAGATGCTAATGGTTTAACAAAAGATGAAGCAAGAAAGATTCGAAATCATTGGAGTGAAGGAAATGCACTTGAACATATTCATTATCCAAATGGAGAGAGTTGGAGGATGATGAATATAAGGATATGTGAATGTATGGAGAAAATTAATTCATATGAAGCTGAAACAGTAATAGTGATAACACATGCTAATTCGACAATTGCAATTATTAACTGGTGGCTCGGTATTAAAGAAGATGATTTAATAGAAAAAATAATGTATAAAATGGATCCAAGCAGTATTACGGTGTTATCAGTGGATAGTGACAAGTGCAAGAGTATAATTAAATTAAATGATACCTCACATTTAATTTAATTATTTTTTTAGAAGTTCATTTGAAAAATCAAAATAAGGAGTGGTATTTTGTTTAAGTCATATGTTGAAAATAAATTTAAAGCTGATGGTTTATTTAATAAAACAATAACTATGTGTGATTGTAAATTAACTATTGCTAGTAATAATAAGGAAGCAATTGATTATTTCGAAAATTTATATTATCCAAGAGATTTTATGAATATTAATGGAGGTAAATATAAGAATATAGCAGTTTATAATGTTTGTATTGATATAACAGAATTACAAAAGTTAAAAGAAGAATTAATTAAAGAAGAATATAAAATTGGAGAATGTCATCCACATTGGGAGAGTGTATACAATATATATTTAATAAAAGGATATAAGATTTATACAGAAATGTACGATACAATTGATTCGAATGCTCATATTATAGCGGTAAATGATAATTCTATATACATATTTACATCAAAAGGGTTATATGATTATAAAATACTTTCACGTTTAATAAGGGAATTTGAAGTTAGAAAACGGGAGAATGATGGATATGTAGTTTTTCATGCAAGTTTAGTTGAAAATAAAGGAAAAGGAGTCATGATAGTAGGAAACTCTGGAGCAGGTAAATCAACAATGGCATTGACATTGTGCAAGTATTATGGATTTAATTACATATCCAATGATAGAATAATGGTTAATATTCATGAAAATGGTACTATATCAGCAGTTCCTGTAATTTTTCCTATAAGAATTAATTATGGATCATTAATTACATTAGGTGTAGAAGAGAAATTTAGTGAGTGGAAATTAAAATTACCTAAACCAAACGAAGATAGCGATTGGAAAAATTACAATGGAGATAAAAAATTAAGCATATTACCGAAGGAGTTAGAAAAATATTTAAATATAAAATTAAGTAGTGAAACAAATCTCGTTGCAGTACTTTTTCCTGAATTGGTAAAAGATGATGATTTAATTGATGTACGTGAAGAAGGAAAGCTTGATATACTAAAGAATAATTGTTATTCACCAAATGATCCGCATTTTATTGAAGATTGGTTAGGAAAAAGAAGTATATCTAATGAATCTATACAAAATAATGCTAATTCTATCATTAATGGATTGAGTAACTTAATGAATTTAAGTGTGAATTACACATTTGATAGATATATGGATATTTGCCAGAAAATATTTGAGAACATAGTATAATACTGTTGAAAGTTAGGAGAAAGAAGATGTTATTTTGTTTATTTTTAATAATTATTATCATATATACAATTGTAGCTTTATATAAAACAGGTGCATATATATACATATATTTTAAGTTGAAAAATGTAGGTACTATTAATGTATCAGATAATAAAGGTGAGTATCCATATACTTTTTTACTTGTACCAGGATTAAGAGAACAATCTTTAGTTGAAGAAACAATAACATATTTCAATAAATTTAATTATCCAAGAGAAAAATTAAAAGTTATGATTATTACTACTGAAAAAGAAAATAATCAAAAAGAAATAAATTCAAAACGTGTTAATCAATTTTGTGATGAGATATATGAAAAAATTGATATGCAAACTATAATAAATAAAAATAAGGGTCTTTTTCCTAAGATTTATTTGGAACAAATTTTAGATATAATAACTTCTAAGCCAAAAGAAATTGGTAGTGAAATAATTTTAGAATTATATAATAATATACCACTTACATCAGATTTGGCATCTAAGTATGTTGATAAAATGAATAATGAATCCGATATGCCTATATTTATTCACGTTCATTATCCTAAAACGGAGGGAGGAAAGCCATCACAATTAAATTATGCAATATCGTTAATTGAAGAACAAGGGTATGTTAATGATATAAATGCTCCAATATATATAGGTGTGTATGATTTTGATTCTAGACCTGATTTAAGAACTGGTCAGTTTATTGCAAATGAAATTATTAGTAGAAAAAGAAAAAATCTAAGGCTACCAGCTATGTTTCAGCAGACGCAGTTACCATTGAGCGGATTTTATATGAAAGTTAAGGGGAAATTTAATCAAGCTATATTAAAGGGAAATACAATAATATATATAAGAAGAGCTTTAGGGATTGAGTTATTTAAAATTTATCTAATGAATTTGGTTAATTCAAAAAACAATAATTGGTTAGTAAATGCTTTTTTTAGACCGGTAGTATATGGTATAGGGTCAGGAATGTATGTAAATTTAGATACTTTAAAATCTGTAAATTATTTTCCAGAGCCTCAAGAAGACTTAGCAATGGGATATAGAATGTGCATGTTAGGTGAGGAAATAATTCCGATTTCATATTTGAATTTTATGCAACCATATGATAGCTGTAGGCAGATGATAAATGCTTTTAGTATGACATTTAATAGTGCACTTTGTATACATAAAGAAAAAAATATAACAAAGAATCTAACCCCAAAAAAAGTACTAAACAATTTTGAAAAAAATACTTTGATAGTAAAAGAATGGGTAGAATGCATCATATGGTTAATTGGCGTTCCAATACTTATATTTACATATATATCTTTTATATTTATTTACAAGATATCAGTTGTTTTATTATTAATTATTATAATTCCTATTTTTATAAGAACGTATTTTGATATGTATTTTTTAGCAAAGAGTATTGATGTTTTAAGGGAAAATTATAAAGGACAAAATGAAAATAAAATTAAGTACAGTTTTATGGAAAAATTTTTAATATTACTATTAGCGCCAATACATGGATTAATAAGAATTATGTCACCGATAAAGGGTGTATATTTAATTATAAAAAAGTATATATTTAATAGTTGTGCTGAAAGAACTAAAACTGAAAGGTAAAAAGGTGAATAAATGATATATGTATTTGAGGGATTACCAGGAGCCGGCAAAACATCTATTATAAGTAGATTATCGGAAATGCTTAGAAATAGAAATCCAATTATTCTTCCAGAGTATCTCCCACAAAGTTATGGAGATAGAACAGATATATCTTTTTATGTTAATAATGAGAAAAATAAATCTAAGATTATGGGTGAAATTAGAAATCAGATTTGCTTATGTGATAGATATTGGTATTCATCTGCAGTATATTGTTCAGCAAGTTCTAATGCATATACTGTTAATGAAATAATGCAGATATACAAAATTTTACATAAAGAAAATATATTTGAAAAATATATATATATTTATTTAAAAGTCAGTAAAGAGGTAAGTATAGAAAGAGCACAAATTCCAGATGTAACTAATATGTGGTCTACACCATCATTTTGTTCTAGAGCATATGATTTATACGAAACAATATTTAACAACCTTAATGAGATTACTCAAAATGTTGTGGATAAAATGGTAATAGACATTGAAAAAAACTCAGTAAATGATATTTGTACTGAATTATTTAAATATATTTATTAACTAATAATTTAAATTATTAGTTGGTGAAATGGAGGAGAATATATGTGTGAAGTTATTAATAGAATACAAAAATTTAAAAATCATGAACAATTATTATTATTATTATCAAGAAAGGTAGTATTAGATGATTATAAAGAATATTGTCAAAATTTAATTGATGATCCAGCTTTTAATTGGGAAGAATTTTTAGGTCTAGCATATAATAATAGGCTAAATGGAGTTATATATAATAGAATAATTCAATTTAGACATATTCCAAGAGAAACACTATTGTGCTTACAATTATCATTTCAAGCACAAAAGGAAAGAGAAAAAATTCATCAAAAAGAGATTTACGAAATTTTTAAACAGTTTGAAAATGAGAATTTATCTTATGCATTTTTAAAAGGAGCTGTAATTAATACTTTATTATATGAGCATGGGGAAAGAATTTCAAATGATACTGACATAATGGTAGATGAAAAAGATTTGCAAAAATGTTCAGAGATATTAGAGCGAATGGGATATATTCAAGGTAGCTTAGATAAGAAAACTAATAAAATAATACCTGCAACTAATAGAGAAAAAATATTTGCACGAATTAATACATATGAAGTTAGCCCTTTTATAAAAGAAACAGAAAAGTCTTTTTTAAATTTTCACTCTGTTGATGTTAATTTTAAATTATCTAATAATGAAGATTCATCAAATTCAAAAAGGATGCTAGAAAATGCAACTGTAGTAAGTAATAGTAATGGAAGTATTAGAACTTTTGCAAAAGAACATTTCTTCATTTTTATATGTATACATTTATATAGAGAAGCGGTAATGATGAGTCAAATATTAATTGGGAAAGATTTGATGACATACAAATTTTTAGATATTCATTTTTGGGTTTTAAGTATAGAGATGGATTGGGATATTATTTATAATAATGCAAAAGAGATAAATAAATTAAAAGAAGTTTATTATACGATGTATTTTACTGAAATATTATATCCGAAAACTATAAATGAAGATGTTTTAAAGAAGTTTAAAGTGGATGATTGTTCATATTTGAATGAATATATGGGGAAGGAAAATTCTGATGAAAGGTATAAATGGAATTTAACTTTTGAAGAAAGAGTTTTTTCAAGATCAAGAATAGTGGAAGCATTTAAAAATCTTAAGGAGGAAGATACTAGATACGAGAAAATTAAAACTGCATTAAAAGAATAGATTTTTCACTAAAATATAGCTGATTGCAAAACTATTGAATAAAAAAAACATGAATTGAACTAATTTGGAATGTAATTTTCAAAAAATTATGCTATTAAAGATTTTATTGAAAGGATATTATTTTTCTTGCTGATTTTGTAGCTAATTAATAATGATATCAATTGAGTTATTCCTGCTAAGTATACTTCGGCTTTTATAGAATCGCTCTTGTTTATCTTTAAGGTCGATAGACCTAATGGATTTTTTAGAATATTGTTTGTTCTTTCAGTAATTGTTCTAATTTTATACAAACTGTTCCATTCTTCGGAATCTCTTAGAACTGGACAATTTAACCTATAATCTTTATTTATTGTTGGATGATATATTCTTCCGCAAGAAGATGGAGTACACGGATTATCGAATGAGAGTATATATTTAGTTTTACCATTAACATTAACTTTTTTAGATTTAGGACATAACCATTTAACTCTCATGGAACGACCATTTTCTCTAGTAATTCCATCAAATTTCATTAGGAGACTAGGATCCTTCGGACATAATGGAATTCCAGTAGAAGTAAAACCGCTAGGTTGTGGTAAATCAGAAGAATTTCGAGGATTTAGAGCTATTATTGGAATTAAAGTTTTTGAATCGTAATCATCTTTGGCATCTTCAGAAGTAAGATTTTTCTCAAAATCCATGATTTGAGTATCATTGAAATCAATATTTCTGATGATTTCGAGTCCATTGACAAGAGTAGTAGCTTTAAGAGCATAGCAAAAATGTCCATTAATATAGGATAGTTTGATTTCAGAGTTTGCATAAGTTTCTTTGGGCATTTTAGCAGTAGCAAATTTGTACGGATTTACATCAGAATTAACTTTCTTGTAGGATTTACCTACACGTAGTAGAGTTTGAAAAAACTTAGGATTATTTTCTTTAACATAAGCTTCGATACCAGTAGTATCTGCAATAATAATTTTTTATAGATAAGAGTTTAACTCTATACAAATAGTTTCAGTTATATCAACTAAAGTATTGAAAAATAGGCAATATGTGCAAGAAAATCAGCTTTAAATCTAGAGAATTGAGACTCATGAGGAACTCTAGAGAAGTTACAAAGTTCTCTCAATTCGCTAGAAAGATTTAAAATATTTAAAAATGTTTTGGTTTCAGATAAACCAAGTATCTTTTGAATGATCAATGCGGTTAGCATTGAGGCAAGAGAATAATCTCTTGGGTGACCAGTTGAAGAATAGTAAGCACTAAAAAAAGAATTAGGTATTAGTATTTCTAAATTTATATTTTCTTGAAAAAGCTTAATAAATTTAGGTTTATCTTTTTCAAAACAGTCTTCGACTTCTTCGTAGATGTCACAAAAATGTATTTGGTTTTTTAATTTAATCATAAGGATACCTCCATATATATATTGTTTGGTGATAATATATATATTCGACATCGAGTGGGGGAAATCATTTTTGATATAGCTTGCAAAGCTTTGAGCCCTAACGGGCGAAAGAGTTTTGCAAGCGACTACACTAAAATATGAAAGGGGATACGGATATCAGTTATGATATTTCGTAAGTAAGTTATGGATAATAATAATGTAATAAATAAAGTTGAATTAGAGGCATTCAAATATTTTAAGGTAGGTACTGTATTTAATCCAGTTAGTTTAGATTATGAACCTAAACTAAGAATTAATGGAATAACAATTCAATATCCAATAAGATTAAATGCAATGGCTATTGATCCAAGTAGAATAGCTGCAGATTTTGGAATGATATATACTCCTGGTGAAGTTGTTTTTTCAACACAAATATCTTTTGGAGTATCTGTAATGTTGCAGGAGAGTAATGACATTTTAATTGTTGGCGAGTGTAGTAATAAACAATCTGTAATAAAACATGTTTGTAAAATAATGAGTCAAGCTTTTAAATATAAAGGGGGATTTAAAGTTATAATTGAAAAATATCATAATTATCGACATTGTGGTTTAGGATCAACGGGAGGATTACAAGCAGCTATAGCAGCTTGTATTAATGAAATCTTTTCTAATCCATTCAAAAGAGAAAACTTAATTAAATATTTAGCAAGAAATTATGGGGAAGAAATTGATAATAATGATGAATTATTGAATCCTGTACAATGTATTGGAGGATCAGCAGCTTCTGGATTTTATGATGGAGGAGTACTAGTGCTAGCAGGTAAAAATACAGTTGTTGGAACAGGAATTATTAGTGAAGATTATTCTGTTTTAATTGGAATGCCTAAAGATTATGTACCATCTGACTCTGTATCTCAATTTGATGAAGAAAAGAATTGTTTAGATTTATTTGATAAATGTGGTAATACATATGGAGGCAAAATAGCATATAATGTTTTACATTATTTTTTACCTGCTATGGTTAATCAAGATATATCAGTAATGGGGGATGTAATTTTTGATTATAGATATAACATGGGTAGTATATCAAACTGTGCCTATACATATTCAGCAATGGTTGAAATGATGAATAGACTTGCATTTTTAAAAGAAAAACAAATAGTAGATGTTTTATCAATTACATCAGTTGGACCTGCTGTTTTTGTTATAGTTAAAAATGAAAAATTAGATTACTGCAAGGAAGTATTTGAAAAAGAAAAATTAGATACTTTGACAACAAAAATAAATAATAAAAGTTATTTAATAATTAAGGAATTTAAATATGACAAATAAAATTTTTATTTATGGAGGATTTTGTTGTGGAAAAACATATATAGCTGAAGAATTATCTAAAAAATTAAATATTCCTGTATATCATTTAGATGATTATTATTGGCATGGAGATTGGGAACATATTGATGAAAGTGAATTATTGTTACAAGTGAAATCAATTGCAGAAAATGAACAGGATTGGATTATTGAAGGAAACTATAGTATAATAAGAAATTTTATCTTTCCATACTGTAATAAGATTTATTTTTGTTATTCTAATCTTTCATTAACTATCTGGAGAGCGTTTAAAAGAAGTTTTGACAAAGAAAGATTAGGAGTACCTAAAAAAGTTAGAGAATTAAAGTGCACTAATGAACCAATATTTGAATTATTATTACATGTTAGTGAGTATAGAATTTTTAAATTTTCAAAGGATAAAAAATATATAAAAAAGTGGAAGCCTTGCAATGGAACTGAAGTAATAATATTAAAATCAACTAATTCAAATGTTAATAGAGAGTTATTAAAGTATTATGATAAAAACCAAAGAGAGGAAAATAACAATGAAAAAGAAATCAATATTAATATTAGGAGGATTTAGTTTTTTAGGAATAGCTTTAGTATGTACATTTTTGAAGAAACCTGAATGGGATATCTTTATTATTGATAAGGTAAATGAGGGCGAAAATTTACCTTTTTTTATTGGTAACAAAAGGATAACCTATTTTGAATCAGCAATTATGGATATAGAAAGCATTCCTAATATTTTAGATAGAGCGTTTGATGTAGTTGCGAATTGTATAGATATTTTTAAAGAAAGTGATATAAAGAAAATTGAAGGTTATCCTTTCTTTATAAAAGATATAAATGAAGAGGATAAAGTTATTGAAAAGGAAATAGAAATACTTAATAAAGTTTTATGGATAAACAAAAAAATAAATTTAAATAATAATATATTTTTCATACCATATAGTGGAAGAGTGCGAGACGTAATAATTAATAAAATTAACAATACTTTTAAATTAAGTAAAACTACAATTATTATGCTACCAATACTATTTGGTGTATATGATAATATATTGAATTTATTGCCATATCTAATGATTAATTTTATAATGAAATCAAATGTAATGATTAATTTATGTATAGATAAGAAATATGAATGGATATACATAGAAGATGCAATTTTACAAATTAGAGAGATAATTTCAAAGTCATATTTAGGAGTTTATTCAATAAAAGGAGATTTATATTCTATAAAGGAAATTAATGAGTTGATTATAGGATTGTTAGATATTAATCTTAAAATAGAATTAGAAGGTAAAATAGATATTCAAGAAAATAAAAGTAATTTTTATCCAAACAAATATGATGTTAAAGTGTTTCAATATCAAAGATTTGAAAGTATAAGAGAACGTTTAGTTCAGACATATGAATTTTTGGAGGATAATAGGATGTTTTATAACCATATTTTAAATCAAATTGAGGAGGGGAATAATGTTAATAGAGGCGCCGTTAAGAAAATCAACTGAAGTAGAAGCATTAGTGTCTGCTGGTGCGGATTTATTTTACTGTGGAGTTTTAAGTGATTCAAAAATTAATAATAGACATAACTCTATTTTACATCAGTTTGAGAATTTTGAGGATTTAAAGATTGCAGTTAAAAAGGCTCATTATTTTGGAAAAAGAATTTTTTTAACATTAAATGGAATGAAGGTGGATATGGAAAATTGTAAAAAACAAATTTTTAATGCCACAGAAATTAATGTTGATGGTTTTATAATAACTGATGTAGCATTAGCTAATGAAATATTAAAAGTAGATAAAGAGTCAACTATTTACCTATCAGTATTAGTATCAGCATTTAATGCTGAATCAATTAAGTTTTATTTACAACCAGGTATAAAAGGATTATGTTTACCAAGAAATATTTCTAAAGAAAATATATCTAAAATTATTTCAAATCTACCCAAATTAGAAATTGCAACATTTGTTAGTGGTAATTGCTCAAACACACAGACTATATGCAAAATGCATAATATTTGCAATAGAGTACCTATATATTTACATGAAGGAGGGCAAGGAGAACTTGTCTGTGAAGGATGGAATAGTAATACATCTGTAATTGAAACGGAAATTACAAATTTTCTTAATAGAAAAGATTGGTGTCCACTTTGTACCTTAAAAAAATTTAAATTAGCAGGAGTCTCGAATTTAAAAATAGAAGGTAGATCACTAGATACATTAGATAAGGTCTTAAAAATAAAATATATTAAAAGTGCATTAGATAAATTAGAAAATTTAAGTGATAAAGAGTATGTGAAATTTTGCAAACAATTATATCTTGATAAATATGGAATTAAATGTAATATGCAAAATTGTTATTATGACTAATAGAGGTGTACATTATGGAAACATGTTTATATGATTTTAGTTTTAAAAAAAGTGAATTTGAGAATTGTGACAGAATTTATATTGGTGAAGAAGCATGTGACACATTTTTTATTAATAAATACTTAATAATTGAGAAGAGTATATCTATCTTAAATGAAATTAATAAACCTACAACATTAGTGTTACCAGTAATTAATGAAGTTAATTTTGAAAGAATACTAAATTTTGTATTGTTGTTAAAGAAGAAATTTAACTGTATAGATGAAATTGTATGTAATGATATTGGTACTATGAATAAATTAAAAGGTATAGGTTTAAAAATTGGTGCTGGAAGAATATTTTGTCGTTCTAATATATACAATTTAAAAAATTTAAAAGAATTAGAAATATTTGATTGGATAGAAGTTGATTTTCTGAATATTAAACATTTAGATGAATTACTAGAATTTGATATTAGTTTATACACAAATAATGTAGTATACGGTTTTTCAAATGATCGCTGTCCGTACTATCGAAAATTTGGTGATAAAGTATCAAGAAAAGATTGTAAATGCTTTTGTGAGAAAAGGATATTGAAAATGGATAACAAATATACTGATATTAAATTTTATTTTTATCATAATTTTATTCTAAGCAATATTAAAAATACTAAATTTCCAAACACAGTAAAAAGAATAATTAAAGCGAAAGGATGAATTAATAGTGGAGGTTACAAATAATATATTTGAAAAATATATTGACACAGTAATAGATAAAAACAGATATTATGATTTCTGTATAAGCAAGAATAGTGATGAAAGAATAAATGAGTTATATAAAACCATATCAAATGAAGTAATGTTAAAAAGTAATTTATATTATCCAAATGAATTATATGAATGCTTTAAAAAACAACTGGTTAAATTTTATTATTTGAATAATGTAAATGTATTAGAGTTAGGAAGTGGTACTGAAAGTATTATTTGTACTATTAATAATATAATTTTAAAAGATAAAACGGTAGGTGTAGTAACACCACATTTTTATAGAATATCAGAAACAATTCAAAAATTGGTATTAATTAATGGAGAATTCTCGGTTAATAGTATGTTTGTTGATGTTGAATACATAGAAAAATATATTCAAAATTATTCAATTGATGCTATATGGATTTCAAATCCTAATTCCATTGTTGGTTTTGGATATGAAAAAGAGTCATTAAAATATTTAATTAATAAATATCCAAATGTATTGTTTATCTTTGATGAAACAAACATTGAATTTTATAGTGAATGTGATGAATTAACTATGATAAGTGAACTTGAGAAAAATTTAAATACAGTAGTTATTAGGTCTTGTTCTAAATTTTTTGGTGTACCTGGTGCAAGAATTGGGGTTATATCAACATATAATGAAGATATTATGAAATCATATGTTAAAATGAATCCTACATTTCCTGTAAGTGGATCTAGTATCCAATTTGCAGCATTAGCGTTTAAAAATTATTCTTTATTTCGAAATTTAGCAAAGGACATAAATGATACAAAAAGAATATTAAAGAAAATGTTTCAAAAAGTTAATGATATCAATTTGCATAACTCTTTATCAAATATTATTTATTTGACAAGTGATAAGTATAATCTGTGGGATGAATTTAAAGCAAGAGGCATACTTACAATGAAATATAATGATCTCAATTATAAAAGTGCAGTTAGGGTAACAATTCATAGCGATATGCTTTTAAAAGAAATTTTATTAGAAAAGATAAGTGATATTTTAGAATTAAGATATTAGGAGTGGTAGGCAATCTAAATATCTAGATAATTATATAGCCTCTCGGCATTTCGAGGGTTGAAGGGGCTAAATTTGCAAAAAATTACTGGGAATTTCAGTGGCTAAATAAAATTATAGTAAATGAGGCGAAGTTTATTAAAAATGGGCATAGGAAATAAACGTCACAGATCCATTATTAAAAAAAACAGTGATTTAATCTACGATAGGAAAAATTAATGATTTTAAGTCAGCAAAGCTATCATTTAAATGTGTAAACCAAGCATCTAAATGTTGGTAAATCATAATTCCATAAACCCTAATTTACCACATTTTCGTGGAACGATATCGTCCGGATTCTAGTTTGTAATCTATCTTCTCTCGTTTATTAGAACGCTCAATTGAAGTTCGACGTTTGTAAATCATCTTCCATTTTTTTGATTTACGAGAGGTTTTGGGAAATAGTCGCAAATTGTCCTTGAAGAATGTGTGGAATGTACGTCCATATTTTGCGTTAGAGCAGGGAGTGGGGCAAGATTTTTAGTACCATTAGACAAAGAACATCTCCATTTTGGTGGCATTAAGTATTATCCTTACCATTACGCTTCATTTCTAGATTGAGTGGGCAAATAGGAATGCCTCTAGGAGAAATGGAAATATCATTATTTGTTGCAGTATTTTTTTTACTGCGATTGTTTAAAGCACTAAAAGATTCAATATTATGATGATCTAAAAGAAGATAAATGGCATCAGCAGCATGAGCGGCATCAAGCAATATTTTATCTATCGTGCCCAAGGTGAAACGTTGCTTGAATTCAGATGAACTTACAACTAAACTAACAGTATCGTGTCTGGAAGCGGGATGAAGTCTTGGATATAAGGATAAATCATATTGGCTATCCAAAGCAGAAATCATATATAGGTGATAGCCGTTAAAGTATGTTTCTCTAGAACTATCACAACCAGAGTTGTAGTCGGGTTGGGAGCAGGCTCTAGAGTGGTTACAATTAGTAATGCTTTGGGAATGGCAACTACAAGTTGGTTTACTTCTATGATAAACGTAGGTAACTATAGGAGTAGCATCACCTGAAATACTAAGAGAATTAATGTCACCAAGTAAACCAAGCTTTGAAGAAATGGCAAGAATTTGAGTCTGAAAAAAGTGAAATAGTCGTTCGGAAGGAAGTGAAGTTTCTATATTTCCATGACGAATAATCCACTCGTCCAGACGTTTAACCTTCCCTGGTGTTGTATTAGGAGCTTTTTCACACTTCTTTCCTTTTTTAACTTTATGTTTACGCTTCTTCTGTTTTTGTGGCTTAAGGTTGTCTGAGCTTGATGCCCAAAGGCGTTTGAAGAAGTCGTAGAATGTGCCAATACCAGGGATATCATCGGGTTGGAAACCGCTGATGATAGCATAATAGGGAATGCGCTTCATTTCATTAATTCATTCGGTGATACCGATTTCAGGTTTGGTCATGAGAAAGAGAAGAAATGAGCGAAGCATGGAAGCTGGATCACGCGGTTTCGGACCCTTCGGGTCATAACAATCTTGAAGCAAAGTAGTTATGCAAGATAAATCAATCATCCAAAATTTTGCGACAAGATGCCAGTCACTATTGACAATAACGAAGGTTCCGCCAGAATAGTAAAGTCGGAGACGTTCGAGAACAGAATCTTGATATGTAGAATGTGAAATTAATATAGGTTTCATATAAAATACCTCCCAGTATGTTTAAAAGGGAAAAATCACCCTTTTTAGCGATTATGGTTGTATTTTGAAAAAGTCAAGTGTTTTTATTAAATTTTTAAAAATATTTAAGCATATATTAATTTCCATTTTGTATAGATTAAAATCAAAATTTCTCCCACAAAAGTAGGAGGAATGATATAAAAGAGTTTTAAGTAAAATCTTAAAACTCAACCCTCGGCGAATGCCGATAGGCTATTTATGAGTACTCTCGGAAACTAAATAATAAATAACAAAATTTTATGCAGTTTAAAATATGCCTGATTTTTGCAATGAAAATATTAAAAACAGGCATGACAAATAAGCCTCTTTAAGTAGGCTTTAAA